>NZ_JAMAUV010000022.1:0-57767 GCF_023714155.1 Neobacillus sp. MER 74 | reverse complement strand
CGCCCTTGTTAAAGGAACCTCAAACCATTGGTGTGTTTGTCAAGAGCGATTGCGGGTACCTCCACTACAAAAAAGAGAGAAGAAAAAAACTTCAGGTCACTTTTTCATAGAAGTTTTGACACTACCAATAAAGTGGCAAAACCAGGTAAATTATACCATTTTACTCATACTATTAATAGGGTATTTTTCCTGATTTTACAAAAAATACTACTGGAAAATAAATACCATCCAAAATTCAAGAACAAGAGACTTGTAAGATAGAAAGAAAGCCGCCAAGAAATGGCGGCTTTCTGCTTATTGTTGGACTTGCTTTTGATGCTCCATGACCTTATAGTGTGAAGGATAGAGGAGACATCTCCATCGGTGAATTAAAAGAAGAAATGCTGTAATCGGCTGCAGCAATCAAATTTAGTTACTCTATTTCAAGACTCTGAAGATAAAAGACGAACTCGGGTAAAAATAACACAAGAAGGTATCCGTGTGTATGAGCAATTAAAATCGTTACGAAATGAATTTAATGCCCAGACGTATGATATTTACAATGATCAAGAAATTGGGGTATTAAGCGATTTGCTAGGACGGTTTGTTGAGCATTTGAAAGAGGAGGAATGATCTCAAATTACGGCTGGAAAACCTATTAGGCTCTGTTATTATTCTTTGCTCTGTAGGAATGAGAATGTATAGGCGGAGAATTTCCGTCTAATGTATTTTGAGGAAGCTTAAGAAGCAGATATAACCGGAGATATTCCGATTAACAGCTCTACATAAGACACTATCCAAAGATTTGGAAGGTATAAACGGAAAAACTTCCTTTATTTTTTAGGAAATAGAGGTATTTCCCAATTTAAACGGAATTTTTCCGTTTATTTTTCAAACACAGTGAAATCCAAATTCAGTGATAACCAAGCCAATTTTTAAAAGTGAAAAGGGATGGTGTATGATGGACAAACAGCTTCCACCTGGACAATTCGAAACCGAAAAATGGCCAATATTGCATCAAGGGGATGTTCCCGAGTTTAATGAAACCACATGGAATTTCAGACTCTTTGGTGAGGTAAAAGAAGAAAAGTTTTTATCTTATAAAGAAATCATGGATCTTCCGAAGACCATTTCAACCGTTAACATGCATTGTGTTACCACCTGGTCTAAGTTTGATACCACCTTTGAAGGCATTGCCCTTAGAGAGTTATTAAATTTCGTTGAAATAAATGAAGAGGTAAAATACATTAAAATTTACGGTTATTACAATGGAGACAACTTCGGTTATTCTGCTAACCTGCCGCTCGAGCCTTTATTGGGGGACGATTCTTTGTTTGTCTACCGTTGGAAGGATAACGCACATGATTGGCAGGATATCGATCCAAAACATGGTTATCCACTAAGATTTATTCCACCAGAAGTATTTTATCTCTGGAAAGGTTCCAAATGGGTTTCAGGGATAGAATTTATGAAAGATGACGAGGCCGGTTTTTGGGAGGAGTTAGGCTATTCGATGACAGCCAATCCATTTAAAGAAGAACGATACCGTTAAAGTTAATGCATATACAATGCCTGTCCCTGCTATTTAGGACAGGCATTTCTTATGCTTTATAATAAACTCAAAATTTCATTTCCCGCATAGAGGAGGAATTAATCATAAATCAATCCTATAAAATTGTCCGATGTGGCGGTACCCAATAAAGGGTATCGTTTTTGTTTGAAAAGTAATCACTTAGTCACTTCGTATGGCGACGTATATTTAACATTGGCAATCTGGGTTATTTTAAGGAGCCATAATCGTTAAATAATTCGAATGCAAGGGGCACATTCGCGATACCCTCAATAAAATAAAAAAAGCCATCATTTTTGGGGGAGGGTGTGCCATGAATGCCTACGTGCTAGGTTTTCGAGAAATTGATCATAAGCAGCTTATGGCAGTTGGGGGCAAAGGGAAAAACCTTGGAGAACTGTCAAGAATTGAGGGAATTCGGGTGCCAGTAGGCTTTTGCATTACTACAGAAGCCTACAAAAAAATGATCAGCGATAACAGTCAATTTGACTGCTTCCTCAATCAACTCGATCAGCTAAGAGCCGATGACAGGGAAGAAATCAGTGTCATTAGTGGAAAGATCCGCAGCCTTATCGAGAAAGCGGAAATACCCCTGGAGATAGAAACAGAGATCATTCAGTACCTGTCAGAGTTTGGCGAGGAGTGGGCCTACGCAATTCGTTCCAGTGCCACTGCGGAGGATTTGCCTCATGCGTCCTTCGCAGGGCAGCAAGATACGTTTTTAAATATCAAAGGAAAAGAAGAAATCCTTCGGCATATCCGTAAGTGCTGGGCCTCCCTGTTTACAGATAGGGCGGTGATCTACCGCATTATGAATGGATTCGACCATCGAAAGGTTTACTTGTCAGTCGTGATCCAAAGGATGATTTTCCCGCAAGCTTCAGGGATCTTGTTTACAGCCGATCCTGTTTCATCCAACCGCAAGGTGCTATCGATCGATGCTAGCTTTGGACTTGGGGAAGCCCTTGTCTCTGGTTTAGTGAATGCCGATAACTATAAGGTTCGAGAGGGAACCATTTTTGAAAAAACTGTCTCTGCCAAGAAACTAGCCATACATGCATTAAAAGAGGGCGGTATAGAGGAAAAAGAGATCGAGTGGGACCAACAGAATCGGCAAACCCTTACAGATTCGCAGATTTTACAGCTGGAGCAAGTAGGAAGAAAGATTGAGGCGTATTTTTCCTGCCCGCAGGACATTGAATGGTGCCTTTCTGAAGAGGCGTTATATATTGTCCAAAGCCGCCCCATCACAACCTTATTTCCGATTCCGGAAGATACCGATGGGCAGAACAGGGTTTACTTGTCGTTTGGCCATCAACAAATGATGACAGATGCTATTAGACCATTGGGTATGTCCTTTTTAATGGATCTATTCGATGAATTTCCGCTTCGTAAAGCGGGTGGAAGACTGTTTCTTGACCTAACTTACGACCTGGCCTCTCCCATTGGCCGGAAGATCCTGCCCTCTGTGATGGGCAAGAACGACCCTCTCTCAAAGAATGCGATGTTAAGCTTAATGAACAGAAAGGATTTCAAGAATTCATTGCCACGGGGAAAGAGAGTATTCAAACTTGGCACTAAGGGACTTTCCTGGACACTTCCCTTACACATAATCAACATCTACCGAAAAAACGACCCCGCACTCCCTCAGAATCTCATCACTCTAAACGAAGCATCCATAATGGAACTGCAGGAACGGATTACAACCTTTTCGAGAGAAGAACTGTTTACTTTCATTAGGAAAGACCTTAAGAAATTAAAAGAACTCTTTTATGATCCTCGAGGATTAGGTGTCATTATGGTGGGGGTATTAGCATGGGACTGGATCAATAAAAAAATGGAAAGATGGTTGGGGGAAAGGAACGCAGCCGACACACTTTCCCAATCGGTGGCAAACAACGTTACATCTGAAATGGGTTTTGCACTCATGGATGTGTCGGACATCGTTCGGCTATATCCGGACACGATGGAAGTTTTACAACATACCCGCGATGACAATTTTTTCGAGGAACTAGCCGAACTGGAAGGCGGGCAGGCAATTATTAACGCTTTGAGAGGGTACCTTGAAAAATACGGAATGCGCTGTTCTGGAGAGATCGATCTAACAAGGACCCGTTGGAGAGAACAGCCCACCGCACTCATCCCCATGATTCTTAGCAATATAAAGAATTTTCCTCCTCATTCGAGCAGAGTTAAATTTGAGCAAGGCAAGTGGAAGGCAGAGCAGAAAGCGCAGGATCTTCTGAAACGCTTGGAGCAACTGCCCGGCGGCAAACGAAAGGCAAAAAAGACAGAAAAGATGATCA
The DNA here is from genome assembly GCF_023714155.1 of Neobacillus sp. MER 74. Taxonomy (NCBI): domain Bacteria; kingdom Bacillati; phylum Bacillota; class Bacilli; order Caryophanales; family Bacillaceae; genus Neobacillus; species Neobacillus sp. MER 74. Next base: position 53,912 of record NZ_JAMAUV010000022.1, on the reverse strand, counting down.
GTGTTCTTCGAAATTATATTGGCTATCGGGAATATCCCAAGTACGCTTACATTAGACGTTTCGACATCTACAAGCAGGCGCTGTTGAGGGAGGCCGCTCTACTTGTTCAAAAAGGGGTTATCCAAGAAAAAGAAGACATCTACTATTTATCTTTTGAGGAGCTTTATGAAACCGTTCGAACCAAGCATTTGGATTACAAGATGATTAATAAGAGAAAAGGGGATTATCAAGTTTTTGAGAAGTTGGCACCACCAAGGGTGATGACGTCTGAGGGCGAGGTCCTAACAGGTGCATACAACACCGATGATATCCCTCAAGGCGCCTTAGCGGGAACCCCCGTATCATCCGGCATCATCGAGGGCCGCGCACGTGTCATTTTAAAAATGGAGGAAACTCAAATAGAGGATGGGGATATTCTCGTAACTACATTCACGGATCCCAGCTGGACTCCGCTGTTTGTAGCTGTTAAAGGCTTGGTGACAGAAGTAGGCGGACTAATGACACATGGTTCTGTCATTGCCCGCGAATATGGTCTTCCGGCCGTCGTAGGAGTTGAAAACGTCACGGGGATCATAAAGGACGGACAGAGAATCCGGGTGAACGGGACGGAAGGTTATATAGAAATACTATGATTTTATATTTCATAAAAAATAGAAAAATACGTAATGAGCTTTAAATGATCTCTGCTGACATGGCCAATGTCCGGTTACCAAGGTTACAGAATGTCCAATCAACTCCAACTCCTTTTGCATATATTGGATTACTCTAATCCACTATGCAAGGAAGGTGAGCTCATGAAGAAAGTGGCCATCTTGGGAGGAGGGGTGGCTAGCCTTAGTGCGGCACATGAACTGGTAGAAAGAGGGTTTGACGTAACGGTATACGAAAGCAAAACCATTCCGGGTGGAAAAGCACGCTCGATTCCTGTTCCCCATTCCGGGACGAGCGGCAGAAAAAATCTACCGGGAGAACACGGATTCCGTTGCTTTCCCGGATTTTATCGCCATATCATTGATACGATGAAACGAATCCCTTTTGACCAAAAGCAAAGCGTTTATGATCAATTAGTAACAGCTCGGGAAATGGGACTTGCCCGCTTTGATCATGAACTAGTCGCCATCTCCACTTCCATTCCGAAATCGATGACCGGTATCAAAAAGAACTTGAAAGCATTGTTTGATTCGGATTGGGGACTTACAGAGGAAGAAGTGGTGTTCTTTACGGAGCGGCTTTGGCAGGTGATGACGAGCTGCAGGGAACGAATCATGGATGAATATGAAAGGATTAGCTGGTGGGATTATCTAGATGGAGATAACCAATCGAAGAACTTCCATGAAGTGTTTGCTTCCCTTTCCCGCTCATTGGTTGCCGCGAAATCTACAGAAGCAAGCGCCAAGACCTTCGGTACGGTTCTTTCCCAACTCCTTATCGGTATCCTTACGCCGACTAATGATTCGGACCGAGTCCTGAACGGCCCAACCAATGAGGTGTGGATCGATCCATGGATCAGCTATTTAAAACAAAAAGGAGTTCGTTATTTTACCAATGCAACCGTGTGCGGCTTTCAACTCAATGAAGGCAAAATCACGGGTGTCCATATCAATAGGGCAGGAAAGGACGAGTATGTCAATGCAGACTTTTACTTAAGTACTCTCCCGGTGGAAGCCATGGCCCCACTAGTTTCCTCTGATATGCTTAGAGCGGACCCGGCGCTGATAGGATTGAAGAAGCTTGCCAAAGATGTTGATTGGATGAACGGGCTCCAGTTCTTTATGAAACGGGATGTGCCCATTGTAAACGGCCATCTGATCATTATGGATTCTCCGTGGGCGATTACGGCCATTTCACAAAAGCAATTTTGGGACAGGAAGGATTTTCGAGCATATGGGGATGGTCAGGTTAGGGGCATTATTTCGGTTGATATTTCGGAATGGAACCAACCAGGTATGCTTTTAGGAAAAAAGGCAATCGAATGCACGAAAGAAGAAATTAAAGAGGAAGTATGGGCACAGCTGAAACAAGCCTTAAATCACGAAGAAGTACTGCTCCGGGATGAGGATGTTCACTCTTGGTTTTTGGATCCGGGCATTCAATTCGACGATTCCGGCAAAATGATCAATAGTGAGCCTTTGCTTATAAACAAAGTTTTTGCGTGGAGCTTAAGACCCTATGCTTTTACAAAGATCCCCAATCTCTTCCTGGCTTCCGATTATGTGCGTACAAATACGGATCTGGCGTCGATGGAAGCGGCAAATGAGGCGGCCCGCCGAGCGGTCAACAGTATACTTGATGCGGCAGATTCAAAGAAAAGGAAATGCAAGATTTGGGACATGTATAAATTTGACCTATTAACTCCCTGGCACATTCACGATTGGATTCGCTATAGGAAAGGGCTCCCCTGGAATGGCGGCTCCTCCTTCTGCTCAAGGGTTGTCTACTTCCTCCTCAATGCAGGTAAATATGCTTGGGGAAAAGTCCAACAGTCTAGATGGTTTTTGTAGCCTAACCTGAACGCAACGAATTCAACCATATTACTAAAGGAAGTACATGGAACGTGAACGTGTGCTTCTTTTTGTATTGTAGACCATTTTAAAATTCTACTTTTTTTCCAGAAGATGATGAGACCTTCTTCTAGAGTCATTTAAGAATTTGTTTCATAACCTTCTCAATCCTCAGGGAAAAGTCAGACTTTTGGAGGGCAGTCAAACAAGATAGAAGGCATGACACTTTAAAAGCCATAGCTATAAATGACTACATTTTTGCCGTGAATGAAGCGGTGAATAACAAGATGATGCATTATACTGGCGTCATGACAGAGGAGTCAATATTCTTATTAAAAAAAGCCAGACAAGATCGCTCTTCTGAGGTGACCAAATTTAAACTTAGATTCACACATACATACAACAAGAACGAGTTGCAATGGGAGATGTAAGGACGCTCCCGTTGCCATCGTCTATCCGTCCGGGACTTGGTATAAAAATGTAACCCCTGAAGTGGGAAACACAATTGTAAAGCGTCATCTGGCGGAAGGTCTTTGCCTTCAGGAGCATGCGATATCCAAGAAACTTCGTCCAATGTCGGAGGAGTTTGTTTCCATTGAGGATGTGACTTCTGAAGAAACAGGGACAGAGGAGCAAATAGGATAAGGTTCAATAGAAAAAGATGTTCCATTGGAATGGGGCATCTTTTTTGTATTAGTTGAAAGGATTGGATACAGGCCATTGCCAATTTGAAGTAGGTTCATACGTATACGGGAAAGGGAAGGCAGCTGTAAAGAAGCATAAATACATTAAATAAGTTGGCATTGACTGCCTTGACTGATATAATAGTAAAATAATAACTGAAAAACGATGAAATGTGGGGGAACCGGTGTTGCCGGTTGAGATTTAGTCCGTAAGACGATTACCCTTGGAACCTGATCTGGTTGATACCGGCGGAGGGAACATATTCTTAAACAATTAATTGTTTGCTGATATGCACTCAGGTTCTTTGCCTGAGTGCTTTATTTTATTTAAGCAAGTTTTTGCCCTCTAACTAACACTGAGGTTTCGCTCTATTTCATTTGTTTCACTTTAGATTTTATTTTACATATGGGGGATACAACATGAAGAAATGGCTAGTACTACTCCTTTCAGTCCTTCTAGTGACTGGATGCAGCAGCAAAAAAGAAACAGAAAACACAAAAGAAAAAAAACAGCCGCTTAAAAAGGTCTCAATTGTACTGGATTGGACTCCAAATACCAATCATACTGGATTATATGTAGCAAAAGAAAAAGGATTCTTTAAAAAAGAGGGCTTGGATGTGGATATTATCATGCCGGGCGAGTCCGGTGCTGATCAACTAGTAGCTTCTGGCAAGGCGCAATTTGGTGTTGGCTACCAAGAAGCAATTACCCAGGCACGTATACAAGGGGTGCCGCTCGTATCGATCGCTGCAGTGATTCAGCACAATACATCTGGATTCGCTTCACCTGTTGGCAAAAAGATTCAATCTCCGAAGGATTTTGAAGGAAAAACATACGGCGGATGGGGTTCGCCAGTCGAAAAATCTGTCATCACTTCTCTCATGAAAAAGGAAAACGCCGATGACAATAAGGTGAAAATCGTGAACATGGGGGATACGGACTTTTTTACGGCTGTGAAACGAGACATCGATTTTGCTTGGATTTACTATGGATGGACTGGTGTAGAAGCGGAGCTTCGAAATGAAAAGATTAATATGGTTTACTTAACAGATTACTCTGACAAACTGGACTACTATACACCTGTTTTAGAAACCAACGAAAAAATGATCGAACAAAACCCTGAAACGGTTAAGGCATTCGTAAAAGCCGCTGCCGAGGGCTATGAATTTGCGATTAAAAACCCTGATCAAGCTGCAGATATCCTGATTAAAGCCGCACCGGATTTAGATCCAAAGCTTGTAAAGAAGAGTCAAGAATGGTTGTCTCCGAAATATCGGGATGATGCAAAGGAATGGGGAATTCAAAAGCAAGAGGTTTGGGAAAATTATGCTCAATGGATGTATGAGAATAAGCTTCTTGACAAGAAATTAGATGCGAAAAAAGCATTTACAAATGAGTTTTTACCAAAACAATAGGGGGTAGAAAAACATGGCGAATACATTAATCAGCATTCAAATCATCCCGAAAACAACGAATGGCGAGGACGTTATTCCATACGTTGATGAAGCGATTAAAGTCATTGCTGAATCTGGTGTGAAATATGAGGTACACCCGTTAGAAACAACCATGGAAGGCGAACTCCACGAATTATTTTCGGTGATTTCAAAAATGAATGAACGAATGATTGAAATGGGAAGCAAAAATGTCATTTCTCAAGTGAAAATCCTTTATCAGCCAACAGGGATTACCATGGATAACTTAACGGAGAAATATCGATCATGAGAAAGAATCTTGTAAAAGGGTGGAGACCGATTTTGGTTCTCCTCCTTTTGTTTGTCATTTGGGAGATTGTCGTGAAAATAGCAGAAGTGCCGGAATGGCTTCTTCCGCCGCCATCCAAGATTTTCACAGAGGCCATTGCCGGTTGGCATGATTTTTATCCAGATGTGTTTTCAACGGTTAAAATTTCATTATTTGGATTTGTAGTTGGAGCATTCATTGGACTGGCAGTCGCCATTTTATTTCATCTGGTACCTGTTTTAAGAGATTCTTTCTATCCATTATTGATTTTATCGCAAAATGTTCCCATTATCGTTCTTGCTCCACTGCTGGTGATTTGGTTTGGTTTTGGGTTATTGCCCAAAATGATTGTCATCACCCTTGTTTGTTTCTTTCCCATTACAGTGGCCGCCTTGGATGGATTTAGCCAAACCCCTTCAGAGTTGAAGCATTATATGAGGATGGCAGGTGCATCCAAAACACAGCTTTTTTGGAAATTGGAGCTGCCGTCATCTATGCCCTCGATTTTTTCAGGCTTTAAGGTTTCTGCCACGTATAGTGTAATGGGTGCCGTTATTTCTGAATGGCTTGGTGCTAAGCAGGGGATCGGTGTCTTTATGACATTCGCATCGTCGTCTTTTCGAACGGACCGGGTGTTCGTTGCCATTTTTACCATCATGTTCTTAAGCCTCTTCTTTTTCTTTTTCATCTTTTTTATGGAACGAAGAGTGGTTCGATGGCAGCCGAAAGGGGATGAGAAAAAATGAGCTATCTTCATTTTCAAAACGTTTCGAAACGTTTCGGGCAAAAGGAAGTACTAAAAGACCTTGATTTTTCCATTCATAAAGATGAATTTGTTTCGATTATTGGCCCTTCAGGCAGTGGGAAAAGCACCATTTTCAATTTAATAGGAGGAATTCTTTCACCAGATGAAGGGGAGATCCTATTAGAAGGCAAGTCCATTAATGGCAAGCGTGGTTTAATTAGCTACATGCCTCAAACTTCTTCTCTTTTCCCGTGGAGGACGATCCTTGAAAATGTCCTTCTTGGCCAAGAACTTCAGGGTAAAAAAGACGTAGAAGCAGCACGAGAAATGCTGTCGATTGCAGGACTCTCCGATTATGAAAACGCATATCCTAACATGCTATCTGGAGGAATGAAGCAGCGAGCTGCTTTTATCCGTGCCTTATTGAGCCCACAAGAGGTGATCTGTCTTGATGAACCTTTTTCCGCTTTAGATGAGCTAACCCGGTTGGAAATGCAGAAATGGTTATTGGAAATGTGGGAATCACACCGAAGGACCATTTTATTTATTACTCACAATATTGAGGAAGCACTGCTTCTATCCGATCGAGTGATGATGCTGTCTGGTAAGCAAGCTAAGGTTGTTTCAAACATAGAGGTTCCATTTGAAAGGCCGCGGCACGAAGATATTCTGCTAGATGAAAGCTTTATTCAAATGAAAAGGGATGTTTATTACCAATTAGTAGGTGAAGTCAAATGAACATGATTGACGCTCATATCCATTTGGATCGCTATCAGGATGAGGAAATTAAACGGATCGTATTGGATTCTGCCCATATCGAAGCCTTGATTTCCGTATCCTTTCATTTGGATTCCAGTAAAAGAAACCTTTTGCTTTCACAAAAATATCCAATGGTAAAACCTGCATTTGGCTACCATCCAGAACAAGCATTGCCTTCTGAAGACGAGCTGAACGTGCTGCTAAATTGGATGGACGAACACCGTGATGAGATGATTGCTGTAGGTGAGGTGGGGCTGCCATACTACTTAAGGCAAGAGCAGGGGATTTCGATTGCTCCTTATCTTGAAGTATTAGAAGTGTTTATAAGTAATGCGAAAATATGGGACAAACCGATTGTTCTTCATGCTGTTTACGATGATGCGCCTCTCGTTTGTGACCTTCTCGAAAAATATTCTGTTTCCAAAGCGCATTTTCATTGGTTTAAAGGGGATCAGAAAACAATAGACCGAATGATACGAAACGGCTATCATATTTCTATTACCCCGGATGTGGTGTATGAACAAGAAATCCAGCAGCTTGTCAGCGTCTATCCTCTCGAGCATATGATGGTTGAAACCGATGGTCCTTGGCCATTTGAAGGTCCATTTGCGGGGAAAGTGACCCATCCGAATATGATCGAGGAATCCATAAGGAAAATCGCTCTGCTCAAAAAGCTTTCCGCTGAGGAAGTTTCAGATGTCTTACATCAAAACACAAAAGGGTTTTACCACATAACCACTTGAAGCTGCCGATCAAACATTGGCAGCTTTCTTTATTTGGAAATAATGAACAGAAAACCAAGTGATTCATAAAGATCTGTGATACATAGAAATGTGTTTTAGTTATAAAGAAAATAGTAGATTAATAAAATCCTATTAAGGTGAAGCTGCTTGCTATAAAACAAGGAGAAATAAAAATTTTATAAAAATGAAAAATCAATAGGTATTTGTTTAGCAGGTAATTTTGATATTCATACTCCATCCATAGAGCAGCTAAATTCATTAACTAAACTATGCATTTTCCTATTACATCAATATAATTTATCAACTAGTCACATTCTGGGACATCATGAATTAAAAGGGGTCACAAAAAGTTGTCCAGGTAAAAACTTTAATATGGGCCAATTCAGAGAATCTATTAAGATGCAGTGGCCAAATTATAAAGATAAAGAAGTGAATTTCAAACAAGACACATTATAAAGATCTTGAAAAATAGGAGTATAAATTTTTATGTGTAAAGATCGGGGATTTAAAGAAAATAGAAGTTCAAAACCAAGATGTATTTGGAGGGATTCCTAATATATCTTGGTCTTAAACATTTAGTTAATAAAAAAAGGAAGCACTTTTATAAATTAAACTTAATCAAAATAAACTGCTTCATAGGGATTTTTTAAGTATTTAAAAGCCAGTTCAATTTGTGTTTTTGTATTCCTAGCTGTTGACAGAGGAGGCAGTTCGTTTTCAGCAAAGAACTTTACTTCACTTGTTTCAATTCCTTTAGCTGGCTACCCGCCGATAATTTCACATTGAATAAATATTTTATAAACATGAAAAGCAGAAGGAGGATGCGGGTGGCACTTTTTATCGGTTACAGCTAATACTTTGATCGGTTTCACATTAAATCCCGATTCTTCTTTTACTTCCTTAACAGCGACTTCACTTGGGGCATGTCCAATGTCAGCCCAGCCGCCAGGTAATGCCCAGTTACCATCGGTATTTTCCCGGACCATTAGTATTTTATCATCCTTAAAGACTACAGCTCTAATATCAACCTTAGGAGTTGCATACCCAGTTTCACCTGCAAATAAATCTTTGATTATAGGCCTGTCCATATCTGTGTAATGTGCTAAAATGTCAACGCTTATATTTCTTATTAATTCAAATCTCTCCAAGTCATAAACATCTTTTGAATACGTTAATCCCGCCTGTGCAATGGATTGAAGTTGTTTCGCCCAATCCAGCCATTTAGGTTCCAATATCATCATCACCCTTTAGTTTAATAATATTTACTATAACTATATATATTCATCAAGCAAAAATTTGCTACAACTCCTGTACTACAAGAGTTTAAAAAATATCAGCGAATGGTACTCTCCATTTATTTGGGAAGTAACATTCGCTTTTATTAGAAGGTAAATAGATTGCTTAAATGCTTTAATTTTTCGATAGTGTACTCAAACTTTCCGCCTCAAATGCCTTCTCTTGACATTCCCCATGGAACTTTTTTGCATATTTTCCAGCCGGAATGGGCAATTTTTATCAGTATAGTACTTGGTGAAAAATGCCTTTTTGGGGGGAATAATTTGATTTTTAATAAAGAGCAGTTAAGAGAAGAAGCGCATAAAACAGCATTAACCCACGATCCTTACATAAGTCGAAAGAAATCAACACGCTTTATACGGTCAAATGAGTCCGACTTTGAGAAATTGCGTAACTTTGTTAACGACTTAAGAGATAATCGTTCATCCTGTTCACAGCCAGCCGAAGAATGGTTACTAGATAACGCGGAATTTTTGGAAGAGCAGGTGCTTGTAGTAAACCAAGAGTTGACGAAAAATTTTGTTCACTCTTTACCTCACCTCAAAAAAACGGGGGATTCTAGAGTTTATTCGATTTGTACAAACTATCTTCAATTTAACGACGGGCATTTAGATATGGATTCATATATTTCCTATCTACAGTCTTATCAAGAAGTTTCCGTACTGACAATGGGTGAAGTTTGGGCTGTGCCGCTTATTATGAGGGTGGCTTTGATTCGCCGGTTGGCCGAAATCATGGATACAGTTAAGGAAAGACGCGATGTTTGTGTGTTGGTTGAAAAGTTACTTACCGATATCAAGACCACAGAGATCACCCCTGAAAAACTGAAGCAAGTATTAGAGGAAGCTGGACAAGAAATGCCTCTTTCTGGACCAATGATTGTCCATTTGGTCAAACATCTGCGCGAACGAGCGGATTATTCTGCAACAGTCGGCGAATGGCTTATTTGCAAATTGGAGAATGGACCAGAGAGCCTTGATCACATATTGTCATATGAATATCAGCTCCAAGCAGCCTTCCAAGTAACAACAGGTAACCTAATCACTAGCTTGCGTAAGCTTTCTCGATGGGATTGGAAGGAAACCTTTGAGCAAATTAGCATGGTGGAGCAATCACTAAGGAAAGAGAGGACTGGCCTTTATGCGCAACTTGATTTCTCTAGTCGTGATACTCTTCGAAAGAGGATCGAGAGCCTTTCGAGACGTTTAAATCTGCCGGAAAATCTTGTGGCAGCACAAGCAGTGGAGCTCGCGGATAAATATGGAGAGAAACTATCTAGTGAGGAATCGCAAGAACAGGAAAATAGCGAGGAACGAGCAGATACATATGGAAAGGAACTTAACGAAAAATATAGCAAGGATAAAAATCGTCAATTATTTGTTGCCTATTACTTATTAGATCCCAATGGCATGATGCTATTGAGACAAGCGTTAAAAATGTGTGGTAAACCACGAGCTCTCCCAGAAACAGGGTTAATGCGCCGAGCCACAGGGACCTATTTTAATATGTTAGCAGTATACTTCGCTGTGTTCTTGATTGCCTTTTCACTATGGATAGGTTGGGATGAATTTTTTACACCGCTTCAATGGCTTGCTATTCTAGGAACTCTTTTGTTCCCAGTGACAGAATGGGCGGTTACTTCAGCTCATTGGTTTATTGAACGAGTCAAAAGTCCAGTCCCATTATTGAGATTTGATTTTTCAAAAGGAATTTCCGCTGATGCGAAAACGATGGTCGTGATTCCTGTCATCTGGTCATCGATCACAGAAGTAAAGGAATTGACAGACCGGCTTGAATTGCATTATTTGGCGAATCGGGATTCCAATCTCCACTTCGCGTTACTTGGCGACTTCCAGGATGCGGAGACAGAGTCACTAGAACAGGATGAAGTCATTTTAACAGCGGCTAAGAAAGAAATTGAACGATTGCGAACGACCTATTCCAGCACAAACTTTCATCTCTTTCAGCGAAAGAGGCAATGGAACCCGTCAGAAGGTGTTTGGATGGGATGGGAGAGAAAGCGTGGAAAGCTAGTCGAATTTGTAGAGCTTCTAAAAGGGAGAAAGGATACAAGCTTTGCTTTAATAAAAGCCGAGTTGACTACGCTTCAGGATGTGCGTTATATCATTACGCTCGATTCTGATACGCAGCTTCCACTGGAAAGCGCCCAGCGAATGATTGGTACACTGCATCTACCCTATAATCAACCGATCCTAAATGATACAAAGACAAGAGTAATCGAGGGCTACGGGGTGCTTCAACCAAGGCTCAGTATGAGTCATGAGGCGTCAATGAAATCGCGCTTTGCCCGTCTATTTTCAGCGGATCCAGGGTTTGATCCATATGCGTTTGCTGTTTCTGATCCGTATCAAGATGCAATGGGTCAGGGGATTTTCACTGGAAAAGGAATATTTAATGTAGATGCGTTTTATCAAGTGTTATGTGAACGGATTCCGGATAACCGGGTGTTGAGTCATGATTTACTTGAAGGGAGTTTCCTGCGTGCAGGCCTGCTTTCCGATATTGAATTAATTGATCATTATCCAGCGAAGTTTATCGTCTTTCAAAAGCGGCTGCATCGCTGGGTAAGAGGAGATTGGCAGCTATTACTATGGTTGCTGCCAAGAGTGAAGAACCGAAAAGGTGAACTGCTGCCAGTCGATATGTCTGCACTGACTAAGTGGCAGATCATTGATAATTTACGGCGGAGTCTAATGTCTACGTCACTATTTATTACCACACTATTAGCAGTCACGATCCTTCCGGGATCACCTTTACGCTGGATTGCATTGGTGGCCGCGACATGGTTCTTGCCGGTTATTCGCCAGCTTGTTACCTTTCAGACAAGTTTCATGAATCTGCGTAGTATTTTAAACACGGCGGCTCAAGTCTTGTTAGGGGTTGTTACCTTGCCGTTTCAAATAGTCCTTTTGCTCGATGCTATTGTGAGATCGTTGTATCGTTTATGGTTTTCAAAAAAACGGATGCTCGAGTGGGTCTCAACGGATGAAGTGAATCGGAATAGTGAACGGAAGGGGACTCCTTTGCTCCAATCCATGTTAGGAGGTTATGTTCTTTGTCTTTTGTTCTTGGCGGCAACCTTATTTAATGAAAATACAGTGGTGCAGATCATTGGGCTTACATTAACGGTGATGTGGATATGTGCTCCACTTGTCATAAGGTGGCTCGATCAGCCATCTCCAGAGGAACGTTTGGCATTTTCGGAAGAGGAGCTCGAAGAATTAACGAACCTGGCTCAGCAAATATGGTCTTTTTATGAAGATTTTGTTACCGAAAAAGAGAACTGGCTGCCGCCTGACAATGTGCAAATGGAACCGCCGAACGGGGTAGCGCATCGAACCTCTCCTACCAATATAGGGATGTATCTTACCTGCGCTTTAGCGGCGAGGGATTTTGCGTTTATTGATACCCCTGGATTAATTTTACGGTTGGAGCGGACATTGGAGACACTTGAGCGGATGGAAAAGTGGGAAGGGCATTTATACAATTGGTATGACACGGAAACACTGAACCCGTTGTCACCGAAGTATATATCAACAGTTGACTCTGGAAATTTAGTCGGCTGTCTGATTACGGTAAAGGAAGGCTTAGCTGAGTGGCTAGACTCTTTTGATAAAAAGGAAACACCGATTTACCACTTTCATAACGATGAAAGACTGAAAACGGCTTTTTCCGAAGAAATCGCACCAGATGTCTCGAGACAACGAAGTGGTAAGAAGGCAAATAGTATATGGCGCGATAGGGGTCATGTGTTGCTTAAACGGATTGAAAAATTGATTGAAGAAACCAATTTCCAGCCACTATTTGATCATAGAGCGAATCTTTTTTCCTTAGGATACCATGCTGATCGAAATACACAGGATGAAGTGCTATATGATTTAATGGCGTCTGAGGCAAGAATTGCTAGCTTTGTCGCGATTGCGCTTGGTCAAGTGTCTGTATCCCATTGGCATGTACTTGGAAGAACGATGACAAAAGTGGGGAAACGGCCCGTCCTCTTGTCCTGGTCTGGAACCATGTTTGAATTTTTAATGCCATGGCTGTTAATGAGGACCTATCGAAATACCTTGTGGGAAAAGACGTATGCTGCGGTTGTGGATCGCCAAATTCAATACGCAAACCAGAGAGGAGTGCCATTCGGGATCTCTGAGTCAGGCTATTATGCGTTTGATTATCAAATGAATTACCAATATCGGGCCTTCGGTGTCCCGGGTCTCGGTTTTAAACGGGGACTTGAACAAGATTTAGTGACTGCACCGTACGCAACGATCATGGCTCTGCCATTTGCAAAGGATCAAGCTTTGGAAGCTTTGAAAAAAATAGAGAAGTTAAATGGTCGAGGTAAATATGGCTTTTATGAAGCCATGGATTTTACGCAAGAAAGGCTCCCTAATGGGAAGCAGCATCAGGTGATTCAAAGTTTTATGGCCCATCATCAAGGGATGAGTTTCTTAACCTTAGCGAACCTATTGCTGCCAAGAACAATGGTAGAGAGATTCCATCGGAACAAACAAATCCGTTCGGCAGAATTACTTTTACAAGAACGGATTTCTAAAACACCGAAGTATATTAAGCATCCTGCCTTGGGACGTGTGCACAAGCCTTATTCCAAAACCGCTCAGGATGTTCCAACTGTAAGAGAGTATATTTCACCTGACACAAAGGTTCCTGAAGTCAGCGTTCTCTCAAATGGTTCGTTCACAACAGTGGTAACGAATACCGGCAGTGGTTTTAGCCAGTACAAAGGTTTATTGCTCTCTAGATGGCGCGAGGATCCGGTAATGGATCCATGGGGGAGCTATGTTTATATAAGGGATATCTCCCAAGATAAATTATGGTCGCCGTCGTACCAGCCATGCCGAGTGAATTCTCCGGAACAACACGTAAAATTTGAATTAGATCGTGCTACGTATATGCGGGAGGATGGAGAGGTTAAGACAAGTATGGAGATTTGCGTTTCATCGGAATGGAATGCGGAGCTGCGTAGAATAACATTAACCAATAACGGTGCCGAAGCGAAAGTTTTGGAGGTTACTACTTTTGTTGAGCTTGCTTTGTCCAATCCGATCGCGGATGCTGCCCATACTGCCTTTAGCAAGCTTTTTATCCGGACGGCTTTCGATGCTGGATCAGGCTGCCTTATTGCTGGCCGAAGACCTCGTGAAGCAAAGGACCAGACACTCTGGTCGGCACATTCACTCATGGTGGAGGGTGATACCCTTGGAACGGTAGAATTTGAAACAGACCGCGCAAGCTTTATTGGCCGGGGCTATCGGCTATCCAATCCCCAAGGAATCCGGTCTCGCCTTCGTGGTAAGGTTGGTTCAGTGGCCGATCCAGCCTTTGTGATGAGACGGCGGATCTGCATTGAACCTGGCAAGGAAATTCGATTAGTGGCCGTCACTTCGGTTAGTGAGAGGAAGGAAGATGCAATCGAAATTATTCGTAAGTTTGCTCCTAATCAAGCTGTGGAACGGGCGTTTCAATTATCATGGAACCGAGGACAGATTGAAATTCGTAATCTGCATTTAACGAATCGAGAGGCAACTGATTTTCAAAGGCTGGCAGGTCATATTGTATATACTCCTCCGCTTAAAGAGGGCCGGAGTGAAAATATTTCAATCAATAGAAAAGGTCAGTCTGGACTTTGGAGTTTTGGGGTATCTGGTGATCGACCGATTGTCCTCGTCCGAATTGAAGACCGAAGCCAAATGCCGTTCGTTGTAAAAATGTTAACAGGTCATGAATACATTAGGAGACTTGGTCTCTTATTCGACCTTGTACTCCTTAACGAATCGGAGGAAGGTTATCAACAATTCTTGCAAGAAGCACTTCAGCAGGCGGCAGAACATGGAGTGGACCGATTTGGTGCAGGTTTATCTGGAGTATATGTGATTGCCTCTAATCAATTGGCTGCGGAGGACAAAGCATTGTTAATGGCTGTAGCTCGTGTCGAGTTCCGAGCAGGCGGTGCTAGTATAGAAACGCAAATGCGATTGCCTAAGGTTGAAACAGAAAATGAACCGCTTAGGTCTGAAACGAAGAATGGGTTGCCGGACCAACTGAATCCAGTATCTTCTGCAAGAAATAAGTTCGTTTCTTCAGGTCAAGCCATTCAAGCGGAAACGAAAGATTGGTTATTTTTCAACGGGTGGGGTGGTTTTTCCCCCGATGGAAAAGAGTACCGGCTCATGATTAAAAATGGAAACCACTTACCGGCGCCGTGGATTAATGTCCTGTCCAATCCTCGTTTTGGCTGTCTCATTTCCGAGATGGGAACGGGTTATACCTGGTGGCAGAACAGCCGTGAATGCAAGCTAACGCCATGGTCTAATGATCCCGTCCTTGATCCGCCCACGGAAACAGCCTATTTAAGAGATGAGGAAAGTGGTCAGTTCTGGTCAGTTGCACCATCCGCAGATCATTCAAACGAGCCATATAAAATAACGCATGGCAAAGGATTTACAAAGTTTGATCACGAAAGAAACGGCATTAAACACGAAATGATGGTATATGTACCATTAGAGGATCCGGTGAAAATCATCAAGTTGAAGCTGCAAAACAAGACTACGGAGCAAAGGCAGATTTCTATTACCTATTATGCGGAATGGGTATTAGGGGTTCAGCGACAGATGAATGCACCATTTATTGTGACGGAATGGGATGAGTCTGCGCGGGTCATGATCGCCAAAAACACATATCAAGAAACCTTCCGTGATGCCACCGCATTTTTGGGGATGTATCCACAGATGGGTGCTGATAAGGGCCAAGACCATTTAAACGATCTTACGTGGACCGCGGACCGTAACGAATTTATCGGACGAAATGGAACAATGGAACATCCAGCGGGAATGGATCGTGTGGGATTGTCATGTCGGACAGGCACCCATTACGAATCTTGTGGTGCGATTCAGGCTAAGCTTACGTTAGACCCGGGGAAAGAACAGGTAATTTACATTTTATTAGGATGCGATGATTCTAAAGAGAGCGTCTTACAGTTAACTGAGAAATACAGCCAACCTTCCGCTTGTGATCAAGCGATGGAGGAGATTACTTCTTTTTGGGACCATCATTTAGGCCAAATTCAAGTGTCAACCCCGTCAAAGGAAACCGATTTTATGTTGAACGGGTGGTTATTATATCAGTCTCTTGCCTGTCGAATATGGGCCAGAACGGCCTTTTATCAAGCGGGAGGAGCATTTGGCTTTCGCGATCAATTGCAGGATTCGCTAGCACTCCTGCATACGATGCCAGAAAAAACAAGAGCACAAATCGTGCTCCACGCCTCCCACCAATATTTAGAGGGGGATGTGCAGCACTGGTGGCATGAAGAAACGGAGCGTGGGATCCGGACGACGTTTTCGGATGATTTATTATGGATGCCGTATGTGGTTTCACGTTACATCGAGCATACTGGTGATCGAACGGTTTTGGACGAAGTCGCACCGTTCCTAGTGAGTGAACAGCTTGCTGAGGGTGAACACGAACGCTATGAACCGACCGTACGTTCTTCTGAAACGGGATCTGTATATGAGCATTGCGTGCGAGCGATCGATCGGGCATTGAGCCGGATTGGTGAGCATGGTTTGCCATTAATCGGTGTAGGAGATTGGAATGATGGCATGAATCAGGTTGGTGTGAAAGGGCGAGGCGAAAGCGTATGGCTCGGTTGGTTTATTTGTGACGTGCTGAACCGATTTGCCGAGATTTGCGAATTACGTGGGGATTCTGAACGGGTGGAGTCATTCCAGACAATGCGGCAACAGTTAACAGACTCTCTCAACAATGAGGGCTGGGATGGTCAATGGTACAGACGTGCATTTACCGATGCAGGACAATGGCTCGGCTCCATTCAAAATGAGGAGTGCCGGATCGACGCCATAGCTCAATCATGGTCCGTAATCTCAGGTGCGGCACCAATGGATCGTGCGGTTCAGGCTATGAACTCGTTTGACAGGGAACTCGTCGAGCAGGACCTTGCAATTGTTCGGCTATTGACTCCAGCTTTCGATCAGACTGAACCAAGCCCTGGATATATACAAGGTTATCCACCAGGAATCAGGGAGAATGGTGCCCAATATACACATGGAGTAATTTGGGGCATCATCGCTTGGTGTCAGCTTGGTAATGGTGATAAGGCAATGGAGATGTTTACAATGCTTAATCCGATGACGCATACTCGTACTGACCAAGAAGTAAGAAGATATACAGGTGAACCCTACGCAATTGCCGCTGATGTGTATACGGCAGAACCGAATCAGGGTCATTCAGGATGGACATGGTATACGGGTGCATCAGGGTGGTTTTATCAGGCCGGTATCGAGTGGATCCTAGGGATTCGACGCCGAGAAACTCGTCTTTATATTGATCCGCGTATTCCAAGTGAGTGGCCGGGATTCTCTGCTACGTACCGATTTGGGAAGACTCCTTACCACATTAACGTTAAGAATGGGTCTGGTGGCAGTGGAAGCGAGTTGACTGTTGACGGCGTGCAAATTCCGATTCTTGAACAGGAAAAAGCTGCAGGACCATTTGTGGAATTACGAGATGACGGACTCGACCATCATGTGGAATTGAGAATTTAGGAAAAATAAAAACATGGGTAAGCTCCTTTTACTTAATTAAAATAGGGTCTAGGATTATGGAACCGACCAAATAAAGTGAGACATTGAAAAAGAACCACTAATCAAAATATCTAATTGATAGGGATAGGGAACACAACCTGCACTCCGGGGGTCAGTGTTCCCGTTTTTTTAATATTTTTAGTTATAATAACTACAAAAGGAATTTCGAAATCAATATAGAATAATTATTTGTTAACGTTTTAATAGAATGGCTTGCTTGAAAATTAGCGGAGGTGGAAAAATGAAAGCTTTATTTATCGGTGGGACGGGAACGATTAGTTCTGCCATAACGAAGCAATTGGTAACAATGGGATGTGAGCTTTATCTTCTTAATAGGGGGAGTCGGAAGAATCGCTTGCCAGAAGGGGTAAACTTACTTAAAGCCGATATTAATGATGAAGACCAAGTTTCCAGACTGATTGAAGATTTAGAATTTGATGTTGTTGCTGATTTCATTGCGTTTGAACCTGCACAACTTGAAAGAGATTATCGATTATTTAACGGGAAAACGAAACAATTTATCTTTATTAGTTCCGCTTCTGCCTACCAAACTCCTTTGTCCGACTATCGAATTACAGAAGGAACGCCATTATCAAATCCATATTGGCAATATTCGAGAAATAAGATTGCCTGTGAAGAGTATTTGCTGAAGCTTTATCGAGAGGAAAGCTTTCCGATTACGATTGTAAGACCAAGTCACACCTATGACGAACGTTCGATTCCTCTTGGAGTACAAGGAAGCAAAGGTGCCTGGCAGGTAGCCAAACGAATGCTTGAGAATAAACCGGTTATTATTCATGGGGATGGAACATCACTGTGGACGATGACACACAATCGTGATTTTGCTAAGGGCTTTATTGGCTTAATGGGCAATATCCATGCAATCGGTGAGTCTGTTCATATTACTTCCGATGAAAGTCTAACCTGGAATCAAATTTACCAGGCCATCGCGGATGCACTCGGAGTTAAACTGAATGCGATCCATGTGTCATCTGAATTTTTGGATGCATGCAGTAAAGAGGATTACAGGGGGGGATTATTGGGGGATAAGGCCAATTCCGTCGTTTTCGATAATACTAAACTTAAAAGGCTGGTTCCCGATTTTGTTGCTACGACCCGATTTGACCAAGGGATTAAGCAAACGGTCGAATACATATTAGCCCATCCTGAACTACAAATACTGGATGAGGAATTTGACAATTGGTGTGATAGGGTTGTTGACGCATTAAATACGGCATTAAAGATGATTAATGAATAGATCCTATAAAAGGATGTTCTTTCAAAAAGAAGATAACTTTGGAACGGGTGACAGAAAAAGTGCAGTTGTTCAAGCTCCTAATTTATTGAAAATAATGGTTCAATCGGAGCTTAAATTATTGGAGAGATAAACCATAAACTTTGGCAGATACTAATTTTCGTCACCACTAAAAACAAAAATTTAGGAATCCTGATTTTTTTCATAAGAAAACAGACGGATAAGTTGCTCTGTTATTATTTAATGTTGATTTTCGTTTACGTGTGAGAATTCATAGGCGGAGAAATTCCGGTTAATGTAAATAGAAGAAGCTTAAGAAGTGGAAATAAGGGAAGATATTCCCTTTAACTGCTCTAAAATAAGACAAAATCCAACGATTTGGATCATATAAGGGGAAAAGCTTCCTTTATATATAGGGAAATATGGATATTTCCCAATTTAAGTGGAATTTTTACCTTTATTTTCCCATCATCACAAAATCCACATTCAGTTATAACAAGAGTTAAAAATTTTAAACCAATAGTTGAAAAAAATTCGTAAAATGTTCACAAATCAATGAATTCATGTTACTATAAGAAAGGTTTATAGAAGATGGAATGTTCATTGATGTAAGTTAATAATAATTGACTGTATATCCTGTTCTTCCATTGTTTCTGTAGCGGGATGGATTGCTAGTATAATAAATGCTTAGTTATCAGCCCACTGTAAAACGGTCCATGTATGGCATGGAAACCGATTTATGGTGGGCTTTTTTGCGTTTTTATTTATACGTAAAAACAGTGTGCAAAGAGATCGGCTATTGTCCCATTGTACGAACAAAAAGCTTTTACATTCAATTAACTGGAGGAAAAAATATGGCGTTTCATAGTTCGCAGCGGATTGCGGAATTAGCAGTGGATGCTGGCGCGAAAAAGGCATCCATGCGTGCTGAACATGCACTATTATTAGGATTCTTAGGTGGAGCTTTTATTGCACTTGGATTTTTATTAGATATTCGTGTCATTGCTGATCTACCGAAAGAATGGGGGACCTTCAGCTCTCTATTGGGAGGAGCGGTTTTCCCAGTCGGCCTCATGTTAATCATTATTGCAGGCGGCGAATTGTTAACAGGGAATATGATGGCTCTTCCGATTGCTGTTCTAGCCAAGCGTGCGACACTAGCCCAACTAGGTAGGAATTGGCTGCTAGTATTAATTAGTAACTTTATTGGAGCGATTTTCGTTGCCTATTTCTTTGGTCACATAGTAGGTTTAACGGAAGCTGGTCCATTTCTTACCAAAACTGTTGCGATTGCCCAAGCAAAAATAGATGAAACATTTATTAAAACCCTAATTTCTGCGATTGGTTGTAACTGGCTCGTTTGTTTAGGCGTTTGGCTTGCCTATGGTGCAGACGATATCGGTGGAAAAATATTAGCTATTTGGTTCCCGATTATGGGATTTGTAGCGATTGGTTTTCAGCACGTAGTGGCGAACATGTTTGTCATCCCGGCAGCGATCTTCGCGGGGCACTTCACATGGGCAGATTATATAGGAAACTTTATTCCGGTAGTTATCGGCAATGCAATTGGTGGCGGTGTTTTTGTAGCCTTGATCTATTGGACGGTTCACAAGGATTCTCTTCAATCATCATCTAAAGCAATATCTAGTATTAAAAAAGCAAGTTAATAACTAATAATTTTAGTAGTTTAATAGATTTTTCTGTTTTTTTACTAAGGAGGACTTACTGTGAAGGAAAAAGTGAATGTTCTTATCAACGGAACAGCACACGAAGTAGAAAAAGGAACTCGTATTTTATATTATTTATTAAAACAGGAAATGGAGCATCCGCACATATGCTATTCCGAAGTTCTCGGACCGGTACAGAGCTGTGATACGTGTATGTGTGAAGTAAACGGCAGCATTATGCGAGCATGTTCCACTGTGGTCGAGGACGGAATGGACATTTTGACCTCTTCTGAGCTTGCAAAAGAAGCCCAAGAGGAAGCTATGGACCGTATTCTAGAAAACCATCTATTATATTGCACCGTATGTGATAATAACAATGGTAATTGTCGTGTACATAATACGGCAGAAATGATGGGAGTCGAACACCAAACTCGACCACATCGTTCGAAGGGCTATGAAGTAGATATGTCTCACCCGTTTTATCGCTATGACCCTGATCAATGTATTTTGTGCGGACGCTGTGTGGAAACCTGTCAGGATCTTCAAGTGAATGAAACACTAACTATTGACTGGGAAACCAATCAGCCGCGTGTCTTATGGGACGGTGGAAAAAGCATTAACGAATCATCATGTGTCTCCTGTGGTCAATGTGTGAGCGTTTGTCCATGTAACGCCTTAATGGAAAAATCCATGCTTGGTAATGCAGGATTTATGACAGGTATTTCCGATGACTTGCTTACACCCATGATTGATATCGTCAAAGCAGTAGAGCCGGATTATCAAACGATCATGGCCGTGTCAGAAGTAGAAGCAGCCATGCGTGAAGAGCGAATCGAAAAGACAAAAACCGTTTGTACATTCTGCGGTGTGGGTTGTTCCTTTGAAGTATGGACCAAAGACCGTGAAATTCTTAAAATTGAACCATCTGAAAATGCGCCAGTTAACAGTGTTTCCACTTGTGTAAAAGGGAAATTCGGCTGGGATTTTGTTAATTCACAAGAACGAATTACCACACCATTAATTCGAAAAGGTGATGTATTTGTAGAAGCAAGCTGGGACGAGGCTCTTTCGCTCGTTGGGGAAAAACTCGGCGGGATCAAAGATACCTATGGCAGTGATGCGATTGGGTTTATTTCGTCATCTAAAATTACGAACGAGGAAAACTACCTGATTCAAAAGATGGCTCGTCAAGTATTTGGAACAAATAATGTAGATAACTGCTCTCGTTATTGCCAGTCACCTGCTTCATGGGGACTGCAGCAAACCGGAGGCATCGGCGGCGATTCTGGAACGATTCAAGATATTGCAGGAGCGGGTCTTGTCATGCTTGTAGGATGTGCGCCTGCAGAAGGACATCCTGTGCTTGCCACTCGTATTAAGCGTGCGCAAAAACTTCATGGGCAAAAATTAATCACCGTGGATGTGCGCAGACATGAAATGGGTGACCGTGCTGACTTGTTTGTTCGTCCAAAGCAAGGAACGGACTATGTATGGCTTTCCGCTATTACGAAGTATATCATTGACCAAGGTTGGCACGATGTGAAATTCATCACAGATCATGTCAATCACTATGATGAATTTTTGAAAATGATGGAGCCTTATAGTTTGGAAGAGGCCGAGAAGATTACCGGTATTACAAAAGAAGCATTAATCCAAATGGCTGAAATGATTCGTGATGCGGATGGAACAGTCATTTGTTGGGGAATGGGTGTAACGCAAAATATCGCGGGATCGCATACATCTGTTGCCATTGCTAACTTGCTTCTGGCAACAGGCAACATGATGCGTCCGAACGCTGGTGCCTACCCATTACGAGGACATAATAATGTACAAGGTGCAGCTGACATGGGAACGATGCCAAATATCTTCCCTGGTTATCAATCAGTCACAAATATTGAAATCCGAGAAAAATTTGAGAAGGCCTATGGAGTGAAAATCTCTCCAAATCCTGGCCTTGACAATATTGAAATGCTTGGAGCTGTTGATAGAGGCGAGATGAAGGCGATGTACATCGCTGGGGAGGATATGGCATGGGTCGATGCTGATTCCAATCATACTCAGGCGATGCTTGCGAAGTTAGATTTCCTTGTCGTACAAGAAATCTTTTTAACAACAACCGCCCAATTTGCTGATGTAATTTTACCAGGCGCTCCATCTCTTGAAAAAGATGGAACGTTTACCAATACAGAACGTCGTGTGCAGCGCTTGTACCAAGCATTACAGCCATTAGGAGATAGTAAACCGGACTGGTGGATTCTTACACAGCTCGCGAAAAAAATGGGCTTCGATTGGAATTATTCCCATCCAAGTGAGATTTTTGCCGAAATGGCTAGCTTAACACCATTCTTCAGCCAGTGTAACTATGAGGTTCTTGAAGGATGGAACAGCTTTCATTGGGGCTCCCTTGATGGATCAAACACGCCACTGCTTTTCCAAGACGGCTTTAATTTCCCTGATAAAAAAGCACGGTTTGGTTTATTCGATTATGTGCCGCCTATGGAGTTCCCGCAAGAGTTCGATCTCGCATTGGATAATGGACGATTATTGGAGCACTTCCACGAAGGAAACTTAACACAAAAATCAGAGGGACTTAACTACAAATTCCCGAAAGTGTTTGTGGAAGTATCTCCGGAATTGGCGAAAGAACGCAGTGTAATGGACGGTTCATTTGTACGTCTTGTATCACCATACGGTGCCATTAAACTCCCTGTTCTTGTAACCGATCGTGTGGAAGGAAAAACGGTTTATGTGCCAATGCATTCCTCAAGCCACGAGAGTGCGGTGAACCTACTGACTGGTGGAGCAGTGGATGTCGTAACACATACACCAGCGTACAAACAAACGAGAGTGCGGATGGAAGTCCTTGAACAGAATG
This sequence comes from Neobacillus sp. MER 74, assembly GCF_023714155.1. Classification (NCBI taxonomy): domain Bacteria; kingdom Bacillati; phylum Bacillota; class Bacilli; order Caryophanales; family Bacillaceae; genus Neobacillus; species Neobacillus sp. MER 74. Next base: position 31,002 of record NZ_JAMAUV010000022.1, on the reverse strand, counting down.
GTGAAAATCCACTTCCAAGGTATAATCCACGTAATGCCACTCGTACACCGCAAATGGGGCTTGAAATCTACCGCAAGTGGGAACGCGGGGATTACACTCCGATTGCAGATGTAAACGATCATATTAACCCTGGTTTCTATGACAGGAGGAATGCGTAATGGCACAGCCGATTAAAGTCATTCAAAAGACCGAAATGACAGAAGAACAAAAGAAAATGCAATCCCTGGAGAATCTTCTCTGCGGGGTTGCAGAAAATAAAGATTCGCTTCTTGAGACAATGAATCTGCTCCAAGAACTACATGATAGTGGGATCCTAGACGCTTTTGGAAGTCTTCTAAAAGCGAAAGAGAAAGCAGCAAAAATTGCGGTTCATCAGTTTACACGTGAGCCTGTCACAAACATGATCAATAATGCGATGGCTGCAGGTGGAATTCTGACAGAGCTGGATCCCGAAACAACAAGTAAGCTCGCTAAAAGCTTAACGGCTGGCTTGAAAAAGGCGGAGCAGGGATTAAAAGAGGATTCGAAGATTGGCATCTTTGATTTAATGAAAGCCTTAAAGGATCCTGATATTAATCGTGTCTTAGGATTTGGATTTAACCTTTTAAAAGGTATGGGTGAAGGATTGAAAGAGTAGGATGAAAGACAAAATACAAACCCATTCGTTAAAGTCATGAATGGGTTTCCTTTTTAAAATCAAACTAACTGGTATAGATAGGGAGGACAGTTATGCCAAAGAATCTGGAGCATCAATTTAGTATGCTTGTTCGGGAAATTAGAAAAGAATATGTCGGCAATGGACCAAAGGAAATCACCACTAAATTTATCGGTTCTTGGGCGATCAGTGAAATGAAAGGGAACCTGACAAATGTGGAGAAGTTTATGATTACTTCCGAAAATGGCGATCAGATGGTCCATGAAACGAGAACGCGATTTGTAAAGGAAATCTATAAAAAACCTGAGGTCCTTATACGGTTTGAAAACCTGATGGGTGCAAAAGTAGTAGGGTTATTTTCTGATATTAATATAAAAGAAGATATTGCCATGACTGTTTTTGTTTTTGACCAGCAGATCGCGGGAAAGTAATTAGGAGTGAAAAAACATGGATCAGCCAATGAAAAGGGAAAGCAATATATGGCGGTACGAGGCAGGGGCCTTACACAAAATAACGGATACCATCGTTACGGAATATCCGATTACCATTGTTCTAAATGACCAAGAATTCGCAACACTTGTTTGCAGCCCTGAGCACATTGAAGAACTAGTTGTTGGCTTTTTGGCATCTGAAGGGATTATCAGAAATATTACGGAGATTAAAGAGCTAACGATTATAGAAGCGACAGGCCGTGCGATTGTCAATACGCATAAGGTAAACAAATTAAACGAGTTGTTCCATTCCAAACGAGTTGTCACATCTTGCTGTGGAAAAAGCCGTCAAAGCTTTTATTTTTATAATGATGCTAGAACCGTTAAGCCGCTGGAAAACGTAGATGCTACAATTTCTATTGAGCAATGCTTTCATTTAATGCGACTAATGCAGGAGTCGTCCGTTATCTTCCAGGATACAGGGGGCGTTCACAATGCGGCCCTTTGTGACACTAACGGCATCATCGTCGACAGAACGGACATAGGACGCCACAATGCCCTTGATAAGATCTATGGTCATTGCTTGCAATATTCCATTTCTCTTTCAGATAAAATTATTGTTTTTAGTGGACGTATCTCCTCGGAGGTATTACTAAAGGTAGCCAAAATAGGCTGCGGCATCGTTCTATCAAAATCAGCTCCCACCGAACTGGCCCTAAGGCTGGCGGAAGAGCTTCAAATTACGACCGTTGGTTTTCTTCGCAATCATTCTTTAAATATTTATACAAGACCGGATCGTATTGAGGTACAGGGGGTTCAATCACTTACTTAAAGAAGTGCCGTTTCATCATTGGAGCGGTGCTTTTCTAATGTTAATTTTAGGATAGCCTTTGGCAAACGAAACGTTGGATCCGAAAATTAAAGGAAATTAACAAGGGACTTCAAAAGAGAAGTCCCTTTAAAATTAAAATCAATAATCTACTACTTCGAATTTATAACATAACCCTCATATATTATATTGTGTTGTTTGCCTGTTTTTATTGCAATCTTTAATGGTTGATAATCTGCAATGATATCTGACATAAACCATTGTCTACCTTTAGATACAGCAATTATAAGCCCATTCTCGTCTCCAATGGTACTAAATGTTGGAGATGGCGGTCTCCACGTAGTTAAACCAAAAGAAGAATGAAGTACATCTACTGCTCCTAATACGTCTTCAAATGGAAGCCCGATTTCACTAATGTTCAAAATATCCTTATATGTGAAAGGACCTGGTGTCGAGTTTATTAAGTTATGACGTGCAATAAACTCTAAAATATTACCTGCAGGATCTTCAAAATATAAGGAATGAGCATTCCAACTCTCAAAATGAATAACATATTCATCCTCATATTTAATTATATCGACTTTTGATGAAAGCCAGTGCATTGCTTCGTCTATTTTATTATTTGGAATGTTAAATGCGAAGTGATACTTAGGATTATTCTCACTTAGATGAAATGTTAATACCGTTTCTCCTGCATACACCGAGAAGTTTTGTCTTGTTTGATTTATTAATGGTAGTTCTAAAACTTCCAAATAAAACTTTTTCATCTCTTCAAAATTAGAAGTGTCTAAATCTAAGTTTGTTATCTTCATAACTATAACCTCTTTCATCAGATGAATAAATTGTATATTGGAAATTTTAAGATAAATCACAAGATTAATCCCCCATAATTGGATGTAATTTACCTCAGACTTTAGGCTGAGATCAATGAGTAAAAAATTAGAAAGGTAAGGTTCGCGTCAATCAGCAGCAGGAGAACTTCCATGATAAATTATTAACAATTTTTGTAAGGTTAAAGTGAAGATAGAGGAAATGATGTGATTTCGTTTCGGGACATGAAGAAGGAATTCGAGAGTGTTCCTGCTATAGCGGGGAATTTTAAGAGGGAGAAATGAAAATGGGAGAGTCGAACAAACCCACAGTCTAGGATGGTTTAATCTGTACAGTCAAGCAAAGCTTCGACAAGCTTTGCACTTCTCCACTTTTATATCCAGATTACATAAAAAAATACGATGCAATAAGAGATTCACTTCTTATCGCATCGTATGGATTATTTTACGACTTTAATCGTCCGGTATTTTTTATTACCAGCCTTATCAATCACGTAAACTTTTAAATAAGTATTAGCTTTCTGAGTTTTTATAGCTACTGAAAATTTGCCATTTGAGTTAACCGACCCTTTGCCAATAAGTGTACTTCCTCTATAGATTTTCACTGAAGCGTATTTTTCGGCGCTTCCAGTTACCGTTTTAGATTTAGAAGTGACCTTATTAACACTTTGAATAGCTGGCGGCGTCTTATCAACGACTTTTAAACTCTTTGGTGCACTTACATTTCCTACTTTATCTGTGGCAGTTACACTAATTGTTGTTCCGGCTTTTTGCTTCGAAATCGTAAATTTGTAGTTGCCGCTTGATGCCGCTGTTGTGCTTTTTTGGTACTTACCGTTGATTGATAATTTCACTGTGGATCCAGCTTCAGCTTTCCCTGTTACAGTAGTCGAAAGATCTGAAACACTATTCATCGATGGTGTAACGGGTCTAGTTTTATCAATTGTAAATTTAATTGTTGTTGTGTTACTCTCTTCATCTTTCACAACTAACGTGTATTTGCCGTCTTTTGTAACTGTAGCACCATTTTTAAAAATAGCTCCATTTAATAAGGCGGTGCCTTCATCAAAAGTAATCTTAACATCTTTATTATAATTCGAATTATTTTTAACCCCAGTTACAATTGGAGCTACGAAATCTTTCTTTTTCGCTAGATAAGCAGATGAGATATAACCTGATAATGCTCCATCAGTAGATTTAACTGGGAACCAAACATAGTGCTTTTCATTATAATCTTTGCTACCTAGTTTAGTGTATTCAAAATCTCCAGTGATAATAAACGTCTTATTTAAAGGTTGTTCACTTCCATTTGAGTCACTAGTAGGGTGAACCTCCCTTAATTTCGTCCTATTTTCAGTAACTATTACAACGTCACCTTTTTTCAGTAAATAACCTGACTCATGGAGCACATCAGTTAAAACATAGTCAAATTTATTAAACTTAAAACCTGTACTGAAATCTGTTTTGTATTCAAAATCATTATACTCAAATGGATATTGAACTAATTTTGTATCATCATAAAAGCTTTGTCTTTCAATTTTACTAAATACCTGATCTTGATATGTATACCAATTTCTAGCTCCATTGCTACGGAATATTGGGCTGTTCGATGGCACTATGCCATTGTATGCCATGACAGGAAAATACCAATTTTCAATGATTTCTCTTCCCGCACCCGCTATTCTAGGTATTCTAAGAACACTAGAAGGATTTTGTAATTTATACTTTTCATTTAAAATATTAACGCCTGTCTCAATATTATAAATAATGTCGTCCGTGAGTCTTTTAAGTGTTTCTTCAGTTGGGTCTTTAAGGGTAACTTGCATAATACCGATTCCATTTTTATCGTCAGAAACAACTTCACCGTTTTCATCAAACTGCCTCCAAGCAGATTCTTGCTCAGCGACTGCTTTTACAACTTCAGGTGGTATATTCTTACTTAATGCAGCGTTCGTTAATAAACAATTAATTTGTTGATAAGATGGATTTTTACCTGTTTGAATATCACCCATTGACAAACATTTTGTAGCCCAATCCATTTCTTCTGCTGATGCTTTTCCAGCAATTAAACCAACAGAAAGCGTTGTTAATAAACCTAATTTTAAAAAGATCGACTTCAATACTCCACTCCCTAATCTATGTAAATATTTGTCTAACAATCTATTTATTGTATCATAAATAGCTTGATATCTATTTATTTTCTCAATCATTAAAATAACAAAAAAAGTGACTCAGAAAATTGAGTCACACACAAATTGTGGAAGATTTAGTGGGTATCCTCTTGGTTGGAAAAGTGAAACTACTGTCAAGTATTAAGGTGAAATAATATATCTTCGAGGTGAGAGATATTATTAGTTACCATCCCAATGATAGATTATTTGCACAACGCCAGACGAGAACGTTCTTGTCTTAACCATTTTTAAATTTATTCATACGGACGATCAAATAGCTTGAACGTCAGGGCTATTTAATCACTGTGAATTGGAATAAAGTGATACTCGACTAAACGAATTGGTATTCGATCGACTATGCAAAATTAGCAGAATTAGAAGAATCACAGAGCGAACAACGATAAGGTCCAATTGACAACCTGCCTATTCAAAATTGTGAATTTTTGGGTCAGACCCTCAGTACTGTAATTCTTTTATATACTGGGGGTCTGACCCTTATCTTTGTTTTTAACACTTTATGTAAACAGTTTGGCTATTAATGGTTACGATATTGACTAGTTGCTCCGCCATGTATGTGATGGGATATTGGAAATCATTTTTGATCCAATTTAAGATAAAACCAATGAGTCCGTGAACTTTGTAGGAATAGAATAATTCCTTATTCACATCTTTTTCATGCGGAGGAAAGAAAAACTCCAAATTATGAAAGTAATTTTTCTCCATTGTCTGTAGGAGTCGTTCATCCAAATGAACCGGAACGCGATTACTTAACATAGTTTTATAAAAGACCCTGTTTTCAAGAAAATGTTCGAATAAAGGAATGATGGAAATCTCATTGATATCCATTTTCTGATAGGGTTTAAAGGGTTTTCGAAAAGCAATGACCATATTGTTGATGACGGTGTTAACCATTTCTTCTAATAAATCCTCTTTCTGTTCGTAATGATAATAAAAGGTTCCCCGATTAACTTCTGCCTTTCTGACAAGATCAGAGATCGAAATCTCTTCAAAGGTCTTTTCTTGTAATAGTGAAAGGAGCGCTTGGTGAAACATCAATTTTGTGCGTTTCATTCGTTTATCATTAATGGTCTGCAAAAGTAACCTCTCCTTCTCTATCGAGACATTTTCTATTAAATAGATTAGTAATATTTCGAAATTTCAGATTTTAGGTAAGATTTTTTTTCATTTTTGTTAGACAAAAAGTGGTTCAGTTGTACGATATTGAACAATACCCATATGAATTGCATATTGTATGCGTTTACAATCCCGATTACATTATATTTATTAAGTATTATTAATAATATTTTCAAGGAGGAAATAGTGAATATGGTCGATACTACTGAAAAAATGAAAATCAGTGAACTATTAAGTAAATCAGCATACGCACTTGATGAACGAAAATTAGAAATGCTTGGTGAATGCTTCTCAGAAGATGCGGTATTTTCTTTGCGTATTGCCGAAGGTGACTTGGTTGGGCCATTTACTGGTCATGGTGAAATTATGAAGCTGATGAAAGACTCGATGGACACACAGACTGATAAAAGAAGACATGTCTGTTCAAATGTATTTTTTGAGAAAGTAGATTCTGAACATGCAAGTGTATTATCCTATTTATCACTCTTTGCGACAGAAAATGGCGAAATAAAACTATTAACAACTGGATTATATCAAGATGAAGTCGTAAAAATCGATGATCAATGGAAGTTAAAGAAACGTCATTTAGATTTAGAATTACCTTATTAATTATTTTACTATATTTTCGAAATATTTGAAATAATAAGTTGTTTTTGGATGTTCGTTTCGAAACAACACTAATGAATGGGGGATATTAATGAACATTGGATTCATTCCGAACAAGTACGCAAGAATAGAACCAAACCGTCCGGCATTAATCGATATTCCTAATGACCGGCGCATGAGTTTTGGAGAATTAGACGATCGAGTATGCAGATTAGCCAATGGATTTATTGATCGCTTTGGTCTGAAGAAGGGGGACCGCATCGCGATTTTAGCTAAAAACTGCATGGAATATATAGAGTGCTATTTTGCTTGTGCAAGAGTGGGATTAATTATCCAACCATTGAATTGGAGATTAGGAAATAAAGAATTAAGCCGCATTTTAAACGATGGGAAGCCTGCAGTGATCATTACTTTGAAAGAATTTGAAGAAGTAAAAAATTACTTGCAGCAAAACGTTGATCTTGACTATTGGCTAGAAATTGGAGAAGGAAGCAATCACTCCTATGAGATCCTTGTTCAAGCTTCATCAAATGAAGAGCCATCCTTGTCATCTGAAGTTGGTGATGAAGATCCGATGCTGATCTTATATACAGGAGGCACAACGGGAGAGCCAAAAGGAGCCATTCATACACACAAAAGTTTTTATGCGGGGATGTTGAATCAAACAGTTGCTGAAAGAATTGTCCCTTCAGATGTTTATATGCTAACGGGACAAATGTTCCATATTCCCATCGTTCTAGCCATCAATTATATGGCGCATGGATGTCCATTGGTGCTGATTAATTTTGAGGCTAAGCTGGCACTTGAGGTTATCGAAAAAGAACGTGTTTCCGCGTTTTTAGGTATTACGACAATGTTAAATTGGATGATGTCGGTAGAGAATTTTGATAGCTATGACATTAGCAGTCTTAGAAATATTCAATATGGCGGCGGGCCAATGGGAATGAAAGTTGTTAAGGCAGCCTTAGAAGCCTTTCCGTGTACGTTAATACAAGGGTTTGGACAAACAGAAGGCATGGGAATGACCTTCCTTTCGCAGGAAGATCATATTAAGGCAGTAAACGGTATTTACCCGGAACGATTATCTTCTTGTGGAAGAGAAGCTTTTGTAAATACCATTCAAATTGTCGATAATAACGGTGTTCCAGTCCCTAAGGATGGGAAAACCACGGGTGAAATCGTAGTGAAATCTGATGCCAATATGATTGGTTATTGGAATAAACCAGAGCTGACAGCACAAACCTTACAAGATGGCTGGTTACATACAGGGGATGTGGCTAAATGGGATGAGGATGGATATATATTCATTGTGGACCGTGCCAAAGATATGATTATTTCAGGTGGAGAAAATATCTACAGCACCCAGGTAGAAAATGCGATTTACCAAAATGATGCGGTGCTTGAAGTAGCCGTATTTGGGATTCCAGACGAAGAATGGGGAGAAAATGTGACGGCTGCCGTTGTTTTAAAACCAGGAAGAACGGCGACAGAGGAAGATATTATTGAATCTGCCAAAAATCATCTCGCCTCCTATCAAAAACCGAAAAAGGTTTATTTTGTTGATAGTTTGCCAAAGTCACCTACAAGTAAAATTCTTAAACGAGAACTACGGGAGACGTATGCGGCCAAAATGGGGGAAAGAGTATGAGCGTACTAACAGACAATATTATTTCATATATCGGAACTTCTACTCTTCCAAGAAGAGAACTCGTCACAAGAAGAGATTTAAAGAAATATGCTGTTGCGACAGGCCAGCGACTGCCTAAGTATTTGAATGGCGATGAAGCGCCTCTTTTATATCATTTGACATTATTCTGGGATGTAGTGGAGTTAAATCAACTGAGTATCGATGGAGTATCCATTGATACTTTGTTACCCGATTTTCCCTTAAAAAAGGCAATGGCCGGCGGGGTAGAAATGGAATATCATCAATCGATTTATCCTGGTGATTGGTTAACGGCTACAAGAACATTAACTAATATTTACGAAAAAATGGGTTCAAAGGGACCATTAATATTCTACGAAGTGACAATGGAAGTTGTGAATGATTTAGGAGAAAAAGTCATTACGGAAAAGACAACAAGGATTTTACGATAAACACAAGCTATCAATCTATTCTTCTAAAGGTGAGGTGAAAAGGAAGTCATGAATAAAATTGCAGAAGTTTATGTGGGGCAGCAGTTACCTGAAATTGAATATACACCTGATAATGTTCAATTATTTTTATATAATGCCGTTTTATGGAACGCCCATCGAATTCATTTTGACTTACCCTATGCAACAGAGGAAGAAGGCTATCCCGGATTAGTCATTGCTGGTCCTCTAATGGGCGATTGGTTGACACAGGCTGTACTAGAGTGGGTGGAGGATGAGGGACAGATTACCTTCGTCGAATATTCAAATCGGAAAGCAGCGTATATTGGAGAAACGCTCCGGTCTGGAGGCGAAGTGACTGCCTATGATCAGGAATTGCGGGAAGTGACAGTAAAAGCTTTTATTAAAAATGAAGCGGATGAGATCATCGTCCCTGGTACAGTCAAAATTCGTCTAAACTAAAATTACAGAAAAACTGATGAGGGATAATCATGAATTCTTTATACGGAAAAGTGGCGATCGTAGGCGCGGCAGATACGCAAGTGGGAGTCGTTCCGAATTTCAGCGCAACAGGACTTTGTGTGGATGCGGCATATCGTGCCATAGAGGATGCTGGGATTACGAAGGAAAAAATCGACGGCTTAATCACGTGTAATTCGATGGCAGAGCCATTTATGTATCATGCAGAAGCCATCGCCGAAAATTTGCAAATCTTCCCGCGTTTTACGATGACGGTCAATGCTGGGGGAGGGACTACCTTTTCCGCTCTTCATGTAGCAGCATCTGCAATTGTGACTGGTATGTGTGAAACGGTATTAATTGCGATGGGTGATAGCTTGCGGAGTGGATTATCTCGTGATCAGGCGATGGCCATGCAAGCATCAGCGGGGCATTCTCAATTTGAGATTCCCTTTGGTCCCACGGTTCCCGCATTTTATGGATTAATTGCCAGAGCGCATATGGAGAAATATGGAACAACACCGGAGCAATTCGCTAAAATAGCGGTTACAGCTCGGAAGCACGCCAGCCTGAACCCAAGCGCTCAAATGAGGGAACTCATTACCATTGAGGATGTTATGAATTCGAGGATGATTGCGGACCCATTACATTTGCTTGATTGTTCATTGGTCTCTGACGGAGGCTCCGCGATTATCTTAACTTCCGCAGAGCGGGCGAAGGATTATAAAAATCAGCCGGTGTATTTGCTTGGAGTGGGAGAGGGGCACAGTCATGAACATATCAGTCAAGCCCATCAATTAACAACATCAGCAGCGGTGGAAGCTGGAAAACGGGCGTTTGAAATGTCTGGATTAACCCCAAGGGATATTGATTTTGCCGAACTGTATGACTGTTTTACCCCTACCGTTTTAATCGAGTTAGAAGATCTTGGTTTTTGTAAAAAAGGGGAGGGCGGAGACTTAATTGATAGCGGCGAAATTGAGCTTGGCGGAACATTACCGGTCAATACACACGGTGGCTTATTGTCCCACTGCCATCCCGGAAATCCCGGTTCCATGTTTGCTTTGACAGAGGCTGTTACGCAGATGAGGCATCAAGCTGGCGAACGTCAAGTACATAAGGCAAATGTTGCCTTAGTTCATGGCCAAGGCGGAATCATGTCGAGTCATACCACATTAATTCTTGGCAGGGAGGTGGGATGATGGCTGAATTACAGAAATTTTTCCCGAGGCCCACAGTGGAAACGAAGGAGTTTTGGGAAGGATGTCGTAAAAAAGAGCTATTGATCCAATTCTGCCCTAAATGCGGAAACCATCAATTTTATCCAAGGATCCATTGTACTCAATGTATGTGTAGAGAAGTGGAATGGGTTAAGTCATCTGGTATTGGACATGTTTCAAGTTACACCATTGTCCATCGCGCGATTTCAAAAGCTTATGCAGAAGAAGTCCCATATGTCGTTGCTCTCATAGAACTAGACGAGGGTGTGACAATGATGAGCAATATCATCGGTTGTCTGCCTCAAGATGTTACAATAGGTATGAAGGTCAAGGTGATCTTTGAAGAATGGTCCGATCAAATAACCATTCCGAAGTTTTCCCCTTTGTAAACTAAAAAATAGAGCATAAAGAAAGCCAAGAATTTTGCAGCATTACGTTTAATGTTGACATTTCTTTTAATGCTTCACTGCCTTCTATCGTTAGCTATCCATTCAAATGGATAGCTATTTTTGCTCTGTCGATATTAATGTTGATAATTCCATAATAAGTAAGGAGTAACCCATAAATAATGGGTTCCCGCTTAGTTGAAAAAAGTGAAACTACTGTCAAGTATTACGGTGAAATAATATATCTTCGAGGTGAGAGATATTATTAGTTACCATCCCAATGATAGATTATTTGCACAACGCCAGACGAGAACGTTCTTGTATTAACCATTTTTAAATTTATTCTCTGTTTTAGATCAGCAAACAGCGGTTTTCCTTCTCCCAAAACAACCGGATGAATAGACAGTCTAAATTCGTCAATAAGCCCTAAATTAATAAAAGTGGTAATGAGACTTGCTCCACCATATAGCCAGATGTCTTTCCCAGACTCTTTCTTCAATTGATTTACTTCTTCAAGAATATTATCATTTATAAATATGGCTTGATGATCAGGCTCTTTATGTGTTCTGGAAAACACATATTTCTTTTTACTATGAACCAATTTCCAGATTTCCTTTTCGGTATCAGGGTCTTCACTTTTTGGAAGATATTGTCCCCATAAATCGTAGCTTTTTCTACCATATAGAATAGTATCAATTTGATTCAAAAAATCAGTGAACCCCATATCAGGATTCATAATGCACCAATCAACCTCTCCATTTTTCCCTTCAATAAAACCATCTAAAGTAACTGCTAAATCTAAAATTATTCTTCTCTTTTGTATGTTATTTGTCATAGCTATTCACCCTTTTATAATGCAAATACGATTTATGAAATAATTAAGCAGCCCATAGATATGGAGTTGCTGCTTCACCATGCAGATTTGGCCATGTATCATGCCAAGTAAACAAAGACCCTTTTTAAAATTTATGATTGTTGAGTTGAGTAGGATATCACATTCTTACATAGGATTATAATTACATAAAACAACATTTATGCGTTCATTGCAACCTGTCTTATGATTACAATGCTCACGAACGGATAAATAGAGGGAAGAATTCCGCTTAATTAGAAATTATTTTTAAAAAGGGCTCGAATAGCGGGAGATTTTCCCCCTATTGACGCGAAAACGTGAAAAATGGTTGATTTTGCTTGCCTTAACAGGAAATCCTCCCGTTATTTAACTCGAAACGATCTGTATTTTGTATTTAACGGGAAAACCTCCGCTTATTTTATTTTTGATGTTACCCGATATAGGACAAGGCTAGAGTAAGACGACTTTTAGTGAACAATGTCCCTTATTGAGAAAATAAGTTGAAAAATAATTTCTCCATTAGTTGGTATGGTTTTACAAACAAAAAAATTTATATTAAGAATGTAGATGGGCTGAAGAATTATTCAGAGAAATAAAGTAAATTCACTACCAGTAAAATTCAAAAATGTAGGAGTGAGACTTCAAACATGCAATATGATGCAAAGAATTCCGAAGATTATTTAGAATTGCTAGATGAGGATTGGAGAAAAGAGAAGATACTCGCGCACCCGAATTGGAAGAGGTGATCCGCTATAAGATGTTGAATTATGGTAAGAATGATAATATCTAAACGAGCCATTTCATTAGATTTAGCCAGAGGATTTATGCTTTTATTAATCGTACTCGCACATGCTCCATTATATTTATACGCTTCTGAACCAGGCATGATGAGTTGTCCTAAAAGTGTCACTTTTGTAGATACACTGATAAACACTTTCGGAGAACTGTTTATTGATAATCGTGCCCGGCCATTGTTTGCTGTTTTATTTGGCTACGGATTAGTCATGATTTTTGAAAAACAACTCTCTAGAGGAGGTTCCATAAAGGAAGCAATCAAAATCATTAGAAGACGATGTTATTATTTAATCTTATTCGGAATACTATTAGCTGTGTTTGTTGGTGGAGAAGACATATTAATGGCTTATGGAACTGCTGGTCTTATTGTATCCTGGGTATTACCACGTGATAATAAGGTTTTAATCAAAGTAACCACCACCATCTCGTTGATTATTATGCTATATCTCCCTTTTATATGGGGTTCATTCTTAAGTGAAATGGGCAATTATGGATTTGGAACTGATTATTCGGGAGAAGAACGGTATCTACAAATGCTTTCGGAAGCAATTGTCTCCTTTCCCATTATACCTGTCTTCATTCACTTTCTTTTTCCAGTTCTCCCTTCGGTACTACTAGGAATCTGGGCGGGAAGAAAGCGTCTTGTGATTAATTCACATCTTCACCATAAGAAGTTAAAAAGAATAGCTTTGATTGGTATTACCATATCAATTATTGGTGCTCTTCCGATAGTTATGATTAATAAGATATGGGAACCTAGTTTTTTTGTAGCTGGGATTCTTTTGGGAGTTCATATTATGACAGGGATGGCTGCAGGAATAGGCTATGCAGCTTTATTTGGAGCCATTGGTAACTTTATTAAAAACCCTGGTATGTTAACAAAATCATTGATAGCTCTAGGAAAGCGTTCTCTCAAATTCTATGTATTAAATGAAACGTTGTTAGTAATCCTATTGTCACCGGTAGCATTAGATTTAGGCGGAACATTAAATAACTTTGGAGTCACAATCATTGCGATTTCTATATGGATATTTGGTGACACAATCGCCTTTCTTTTAGAAAAACACAATATTAATGGACCACTCGAAAACTTAATGCGTCGTTTAGTTTATAGGATATAATGGAGCTTGGGTCATCTATTTTGTTATGAAGCAAACGAGGCGGTATTGTTAAATAACCAAACATAATTGATATTAAGCTCAGGATCTTGGAAGATTCTGTGCTTTTTTATTGAAGTTTTAGGAGATATTCACCTCATTAATATTTTTTAATAGAATTAATTTCAATTGATTTCGTCACAACAATAGTGTATGACGCATAGCATAAATTAAATACTGTATGACATATAGTAATAAAAATGAGGTGGGTGAATGAGTAATATATTGAATTCATTAACGACAGAGCTTCGGAGAGGAACGTTGACATTAGCGGTTTTAAGTCAGTTACGAACCCCCCAATATGGATATTCACTTGTCCAATTATTGGAGGGAACAGGTATTGCCATTGATCAAAGTACTTTATATCCATTGCTTCGCAGATTAGAGAAACAGGAGTTAGTGTCGAGTAGTTGGGATACATCTGAGAGTAGACCCCGTAAGTACTATGTTTTAAGTGAATACGGGTTAGAGATATTTTTGCTGTTAAAAAAGGAATGGATCAAGAATTCAAAAGAGCTTTATAGTTTACTAAAGAGGGAGGAAGATGATGAATCTTATTGAGGTTTATATTCAGGAAGTTACTCGAAGGCTTCCTGAAAAAAATCGTGAAGATATTGCCCTTGAGTTGCGGTCATCTATAGAAGATATGCTGCCTGATGATTACAGAGAAAAAGATGTAAAGGAAGTCCTTGAAAAATTGGGGAGTCCAGTTACTTTGGCTAGTGGTTATCGAGATCGGCCCATGCATCTTATTGGTCCTCGCTATTTTGATGTATATGTGACGCTGTTGAAAATGATTTTACCGATTACTGCTGTCATTTCATTAATCTCGATGATTGCTGAATATTTTATCGGATATGGCGGGGGAGAAGTGGTAATAAATGTTGTTATGAGACTTTTGGGCGAAGGAATATGGAGAATCATTGAAGTAGGGATCCAAGTATTCTTTTGGCTAACTATTGTGTTTGCTATTTTAGAAAGAACTGATAAAGGAAAGGATGAGCAGCCACTAACAGCAAGCCTTAAAAAATGGACTCCGGATGATTTGAAAAATATCCCCTATATCCCTAAGAAAAAAGCCATTTCCAAGTTCGAAGTATTTGGAGGTTTAATGTGGACTGCTATATGGGCAACACTTTATTTTTATGCGAATCATCTTTTAGGTGTATATGAAGGCGGAAGGGATGGACTAGAATTCGTGACTCCATCCTTAAATCAAGAGGTTTTACTACGGTATTGGCCGATCATCGTTATTATGATCGGACTCGAAATAGCATTATCCCTTTACAAATTAATAAAAGGAAAATGGACAAAAAAAATGGCAATTTGCAATTCGGTCCTCCAACTAATGGCAACCATTGTATTTATTGTCATATTAATAAATCCAAATTTACTAAGCAAAGATTTTATTATGTATATGACAGATTTATTTACTATAACCGCTAATCAATTAACAACGTGGATTGTTGGCGGTGGAATTTTCATCTTTATACTATCGGCGGCCATCAGTGTATTTGATGGCTTCCGCAAGGCAAGAATTCGTTAATCTAATAACTGGTACCGGGGCTGATGATCTATTAAGGATTGTCAGCTTCTTCTTGTTGAACTACCATGAAGATTAACAGCATAAAATAAAATTTTATTTTATATTGACGTATAAAAAATATAATTTTATAATAAAAAATAAGGAGAATGTAAAATTGCTCCAACGAGAGAAACTAACTTGATGTTAAAGGGGGGAGCCGCAACGGGAACGATACGAACCGTTTTAGGGGATATCCCTAAAGAACAATTAGGGTTCTGTCATAGTCACGAACATCTCTTTATTGCTGCTGGTAAGCCAGCAAAAATCAATTCTGTTTTACAGATTGACGACTATGAGAAAACGAAGGATGAAATACAGGTTTTTCATAGTTTAGGAGGGAATGCCATCGTCGATGCGCAGCCTGTTGGATGTGGACGAATGGCAGATTGGTTGACGGAAGTGTCGAGACAGACAGACATCCATATTATCGCATCAACAGGGTTTCACAAGCAGAGCTTTTATGTTGAAGATCATTGGTTGTTTCGTTGGAGCGAGGATCATCTGGCTCAATTTTTCATCAATGAAATCGAAGACGGGATGTATATCGGTGCAGATAACTGCGAACCCGGGACCAAAATTCACGCGAAAGCCGGTATAATCAAGACCGCAATTGAAGAGGATCGACCGGGTTTGACAGCAATCAGACTATTAAATGCCGCAGCGCAGGCTTCGCTGGAATCTGGGGTCCCGATCATGTGCCATACGGAGACCCATCGTCAAGGTGTTTTTGCAGCGGAACATTTCATAAAGCATGGTGTCTCTCCCAAGAACCTAATCATCTGCCATTTGGATCGGACACTCGACGATTACAGTGTCCATAAACAACTGGCTGAATATGGTGTTTATCTGGAATACGACACGATCGGCAGGTATAAATATCATAGTGATGAGGAAGAAGCGGATTTAATCGTTCAAATGCTGGATTGGGGCTATGGGAAGTCTCTACTTTTAGGATTGGATACAACCCGGGCGAGATTGAAGAGTTACGGTGGTGAGATTGGTTTGGATCACTTGAAGGTGAATTTCATCCCGCTTTTGCGTGAACATGGTGTTTCGGAATCCTCAATCGCAGATATGATGATGAATAATCCATCCTTTGCATTTTCTCAAAAAACAAAGAGGTGAAAACATGTGACCTACAAAGTAATGGTAACTCCACGTTCCTTTGGAAAGGGGAACCCACAACCGATTGACATGTTAAGAGAAAAGGGCTGTGAACTGGTGCTAAATCCATACGGCCGCATTCTTAACAAACAGGAAATGAAGGAATTGATCAGAGATGTAGATGCGGTGATTGTCGGTGTGGATCCTATCGATAAAGAGATCCTTGAGCAAGCGCCTAAGTTGAAAATCATTTCCAAATATGGTGTTGGAACCGATAATATCGACCTGGTCTTCGCTAAAGAAAAGGGAATACCAGTAACAGTGACAAATGGAGCAAATAAAGATGCTGTTGCAGATTATACCATTGCTCTTATGCTGGCTGCTGCAAGAAGAATGATTCCGATTGATCATGCCTGCAGGCAACGGAACTGGAATAAGGTAACCTCTGTCGATGTATGGGGTAAAACACTTGGTCTCATCGGTCTTGGAGCCATTGGCAAAGGTGTTGCCGCAAGGGCTAAGGGGTTTAACATGAATATACTTGCATATGACTTGATAAAAGATGAATCGTATGAGACTGAACATCAAATCAACTATGTAAGTTTAGAAGAGTTACTAACCAATTCGGATTTTATAAGTCTGCATTTGCCATTAACGAAACAAACACATCATTTGATAGGTGAAAAAGAGATAGGTGCCATGAAAGAAAACGCTGTCATTGTGAATACTGCAAGGGGCGGACTTATTAACGAACGTGCCCTTCTTTCTGCCTTACAAGAAAAAAGGATATGGGGCGCTGGATTGGATGTATTTGAACAGGAGCCGCCACAGGATGTAGGGTTCCTTGAATTGGATAATCTTGTCATTGGTTCTCATTGTGCTGCGTCAACCTATCAAGCTATTGAAAATATGGGCGTCATGGCTGCTGAAAATGTACTAGAGTATTTAAGAATTCACTAATGAACAAGGAGAAATAACAAATGATCATCAATAAACTGCAAGTCGTACACAGATTGTGTGCGGAAGGGATCGTAGCTGTTATCCGAGCAGAGGATAGTGAGCAAGCTATCAAGATCGCGGAAGCATGTCTACGGGGTGGTATTTCGAGTTTGGAAATAACGTTCACGATTCCGCGTGCTCATCAAGTGATTGAGGCGCTTTCGAATCATTTTTCACCTGGAGAGGTTACGATTGGTGCGGGGACGGTATTAGATCCAGAAACAGCTCGTATTGCGATTCTATCGGGTGCGCAATTTATCGTCAGTCCATACGTTAATACAGATACGATTCAATTATGTAATCGTTATGGAATACCATGTATGCCGGGAGCCATGACAGTGAAAGAAGCTATTGAAGGAATGGAGGCCGGTGCGGATATCATTAAGTTATTCCCTGGTGAAACATATGGCCCATCTATGATCCGTTCGCTGAAAGGCCCGCTCCCACAAATAAATCTAATGCCGACCGGTGGAGTAAATCTCGAAACAATAACTGATTGGCTTGAAGCAGGTGCCGTTGCAGTAGGAGTGGGTGGGTCTTTGATTAGTTCAGCGAAGCAAGGCGATTATGCAACCATTACCGAAAAAAGTCGGCAGCTCGTAGAAAAAGTGAAAACCTTTCATGGGGTGTACTCAAGATGAGAATTAGTGTTTTTCGTGATTCAGTGAACGCTGATCGAGTAGGTGCATCAATTCTGCTCAAGGAAATTCGTGAAAAACTTAATCCCAAGCTTGGCCTTGCTACTGGTTCTTCACCTGTTGGGATATACAGACAATTGGCAGAGTTATACAGAAGGAACCACTTTAGTTTTAAACATGTTTCTTCCTTTAATTTAGATGAGTATGTGGGGTTATCAGAGGATCATCCGCAAAGTTATGCAGCTTTTATGCGAGAACATCTATTTCAGCATCTCGATATAGAACCAAGGAATATTCACATTCCGAATGGAATTGCCGAATCCGCCGAAGAAGAATGTATCAGATATGAAAAGCTGTTGCAAGAAGCAGGGCCTCTAGATATCCAACTGCTTGGAATTGGTTTGAACGGACATATTGGTTTTAACGAACCAGGGAAGAATCTATCAAGTGAAACCCATCTTGTGACCTTAACAGAGGAGACTAGGAGGGCAAACGCCAGATGGTTTCTTTTGGATGGGCAAACACCTAGACAGGCAATCACAATGGGGGTTGGTCCTATCATGAAAGCAAAAAAAGTACTATTAATTGCTCAAGGTGAGGAGAAGAGTTCGATTATTCAAGAGGCCTTTTTGGGACCGATAACAACTCATTGCCCAGCCTCCTTACTCCAATTACATCCGAATTTATTGGTCCTTTTGGATGAAGCGGCAGCATCACGGTTAATCGATGATAGCCAGCCGTCATTTCGGATATATGTAAATAAAAGAATTGATTTCCTATATGAACCGGATCTAAGGGAATTAGTCCAATAAAGGGTATGGATATATTTTTTTATCTTATATAGAATAAAATTTCATTTTATTATTGACTTAATAGAATAATATTTTATAATTATGATAAATCCTTTATAAGTAAGAATTTTCTAAAAATATAAACGCAATTAGGGGAGGAAGAAGATTTGTATACACAAGGAAGAAAATTAGAGGGTAAAGTGGCGATCGTAACCGGGGCAGCATCAGGAATTGGTGAAGCTGTTTCAAAGATTTTTGCAGCGAATGCTTGTAAAGTTTTATTGGTGGATATTGATACGGAACGTTTGAAACAAGTGGCAGCTGAAATTGAAGCAGCAAATGGTATTTGTGATTGGATGATAGGTGATGTAACCGAAGAACAAGAAGTTGTCAGCTTCTTTAAACTTGCAAAAGACAAATGGGGAAGTATAGATCTGCTTATTAATAGTGCAGGCCGTGATTCCCTGTCTCCTCCTATCGGCCAAACCTCACTCGAAGAGTGGAACAAAACAATTGGACCAAATTTAACGGGAGTCTTCCTTTGCTGCCGTGAAGCGTTCCGATATATGGAAAAACAAACGACTGGCGGAAGAATTATCAATATGGGCTCCTCTTCAGCGAAAGTGGCTTCATGTCCGGGACACAGTCCATATCGCGCTTCAAAGCATGGAATGATGGGACTTAGTAAAAATATTTTATTGGAAGGCAAGGATAAGAATATCGGGGTGACTGTCATTAATCCTTCTCATGTTAAGACACCAATGACCGAGGTTATTGATAAAGGGATTTATGACGGAGAAATTCCTGCCTATATCGACGGTTGGTTAGATGCTAAGGAGCTTGAAGAGGGCATCTATAATAGCTGTATCGATGTCGACAATGTAGCCGAAGCGACTCTTTTTGTAGCAACTAGAACACCAGACGTGACAATTCCTTCGTTTTCCTTCTATCCAACACATAAGGCACATCGTTATGGAATGGAAGTATAACGAAATACTGGTGTAGAGATAAAAACACCTATATGATTATCTCGACGGTCCTTTCCATTTACCTTGAAAAAGAAATGGATCGGGTCGTCAAGTAATCAATTCGGTAAAATTTTATCTTGGACCAATGATCATCTTGAATGACCTAAATGAAAGCGGTTAAAAAAGTGAAGTTCCTAATGTTTATCGGCTCTGGAGAGGTGGGGTATGGAGTGGCAGGGAAGTATGTGATGTCATTTGATTGTGGAACAACGAGCACAAGAACAATATTATTTGATCACAGTGGCAAGATCGTTTCAGTGGCTTATCAAGATTTTGAACAAATCTATCCTAACCCAGGTTGGGTGGAACATAATCCCCTAGAAATCTGGGAAGCCCAGTTAAAAACTGCAGGAGAAGCTCTGAGACAAGCAAATGCAAGTGCAAAGGATATAGTGGGAATTGGAATTACCAATCAGAGAGAGACCACAATTGTCTGGGATAAGGCTACCGGAAAGCCTGTTATGAATGCCATCGTTTGGCAGGATCGCCGCACGGCTGACGTTTGTCAAGAACTGATAAAACAGGGCTTGAGCGAATATATCAAGGATAATATGGGGTTATTGATAGACTCCTATTTTTCAGGAACGAAGATAAAATGGATTCTCGATCACATCGATGGGGCAAAAGAAAAGGCTGATAGGGGGGAACTACTATTTGGAACGGTAGATTCTTGGTTGATATGGAATTTAACAGGTGGAGAGGTCCATGTCACTGATTATTCCAATGCTTCACGAACAATGTTATTTAACATTCACCAGATCGAGTGGGATGATAAATTATTAACAGAGTTAGACATACCGCGGGCAATGCTCCCTGACCTTCGTCCCTCCAGTGAAGTTTACGGGATGACTGTCGAATCGCTATTTGGTGCAAGTATTCCTGTTGCAGCTGCGGTTGGCGACCAGCAGGGTGCGCTTTTTGGTCAGGCATGTTTTGATGCGGGAATGGTTAAAGCCACTTTTGGAACAGGAGGCTCATTGCTAATGAACACGGGCGCTAAGCCCATTAAATCAGATACTGGTCTCCTTACCACAGTGGCATGGGGATTGAACAATAAGGTGGAATATGCGCTTGAAGGTCTGCTTTATGTGGTAGGAGCTTCTGTGCAATGGCTGCGAGACGAGCTGAAACTTATCTCTGATGCGAAGGAGACGGAACATCTCGCGCAAGAGGTAGAAAATACCAATGGGGTCTACGTGGTACCTGCATTTGTTGGACTCTCAGCCCCATACTGGGATCAATATGCACGCGGGGCGATATTAGGATTGACACGCGGTGCGAATCGCAATCATATTGTTCGTGCGACACTTGAATCGATTGCTTATCAGATTCGCGACGTCATTGCTTGTATGGAACAAGATTCGGGGATCAGCAATCGTGAGTTGAAGGTAGATGGGGGAGTTTGCAATAACAACTTTGTAATGCAATTCCAATCAGACCTGCTTGGCGTTCCGGTTATCCGTCCGAAGATAGTGGAATCAACTGCACGAGGCGCAGCTTTTCTCGCTGGGCTTGCAACTGGATTTTGGAAAAGTCAAAGCGATTTGGTTGATACGTTTGAATTGGACCGCAAGTATGAACCAACATTTGATGAAAGTAAGCGTAATCAATTGTATGCTGGCTGGCAAAGGGCTGTAGAAAGAGCAAAAGCATGGGAAGAGATTTAACCAGACTTTTCAAGGGGGTCTTTTTGATGAAAAAAGGTAAACAATTTAAGTTGGTATCACTGATTATTGCGCTTATTCTAGCCATAGTAACAACAGCATGTGGAAAGACGGAAAATACTTCTGGTTCAAATGAAAAAAAACGAGTTTTTGCTGCTTCCTATTTTACCATGAATAATCCTCATTTTATCGATTGGAGCAAAGGTCTAAGATCTGAAATCGTCGATAAACATGGTGACGAGCTGATAGAAGCAGATGCACAGTTGGATATTAACAAACAGATTTCGGATGTCGAAGACTTTATTCAACAACAGGTTGACGCAATCTTTATTGCCCCTGTAGATAGCAAGGGAATCAAAACAGCACTGTTATCCGCAAAAGAAGCGAACATACCCGTTATTATTATGGATGTTCCACCACAAGATACGGACCTGGTCACTGCAATGGTCACCACAGATAACTTTATGGCTGGTAAAGTACTTGGAGAAGCAATGGTGAAAAATACGAATGGTAAAGGAAACGTTGCCATTATCGATTGGTCAGTCGTTCAGGCAGTTGTTGATCGAACTAGCGGATTCGAATCTGCGATCAAGGATTCTCCGGGTATAAAAATTGTCGCGAGACAGGATGGGAAAGCGTCGACAGAATCTGCTCTTCCGATCATGGAAAACTTTCTGCAGTCTAATCCTGAAATAGATACCGTCTTTACGATTAATGATCCGTCGGCAGTAGGGGCGCTCGCTGCCATCGAAGCAGCCAAGCGAACAGATATAAAAATTTACTCCATTGACGGTTCGCAAGAGGCTATTAAACTTATTAAAGATAAAAAGATTGTTGGGTCTTCTGCACAGTTCCCAGTTAAGATGGGCCAGGTTGCAGGTAATTTGGTTTATAAGATTCTTAAAAAAGAAGACTTTGAGAAGTGGGTTAAAGTAGAAAGCTTGTTTGTTGACCAGTCCAATTATGAAAAATACTTAAAATAAGTTTCAGAAGCACATAAAAAGGAAGGGATGCTATGGAAAACAAGACGCCACTTTTGCAAATGAAAAATATAAGTAAGAGCTTTCCGGGCGTTAAAGCACTAGATAAAGTGCACCTTGAAGTCCAGACAGGTGAAGTCCACGCTTTACTAGGAGAGAATGGGGCGGGAAAGTCAACATTAATTAAGATCCTTGGTGGTTTATTGGTTCCGGACGAAGGTGAAATTTACCTCGACGGGACTAAAGTGGATATGAAAGATGTAAGTTTTTCGGAAAGTATGGGTATTAGTGTTATTCATCAGGAACTCTGTCTAGCGCCGAATATGACGGTTGCTGAAAATATTGTATTAGGCAGGGAGCCCTCAAAGGGTCCCTTCCATCTTATCAATCGAAAAGAGATCAAGCAGTTCGGACAGGAAATACTCAATCAGTTTGATCTTGAAATTGATGCCGGTGAATTTGTAAGTAATTTGACGGTTGCCCAGCAGCAGATGGTTGAAATTGCCAAGGCATTATCTAAGGATAACCGGATCATTGTGATGGATGAGCCGACCTCATCCTTAACGGAGAAGGAAGTAGCCAAACTTTTGGATACGATTCGGGGACTAAAGCAGAAAGGGGTCTCTGTCATTTATATCTCACACCGGATGGAGGAGTTATTTTCCATCGCAGACAAGGTGACGATTCTAAGGGATGGTACGTATGTTGGGACCAGAAACATGAACGAGGTCGAATATAAAGGACTTGTTCAGATGATGGTCGGAAGAGAGTTATCTGAGATTTATACGAAACCAACTGTCCAGCCAGGAGAGAAAATTCTCGAAGTTCGAAACCTTACGAGCGGTAAAAAGGTTAAAAATGTTAGTTTTAGCCTCTACAAAGGTGAAATTCTGGGGATATATGGATTAGTGGGCTCGGGTAGAACGGAATTAATGAGGACAATTTTTGGAATCGACAAATCTACCAGCGGCGATATTTATGTCAAAAATAAAAAAGTTCGAATTCAAAATCCTAGAGATGCAATCAAACATGGGATTGGATTTGTTCCAGAGGATCGAAAAGAACAGGGTGCTATTCTCATCCAAAGCGTTTCCTACAACGTGAGCCTTACCAGACTGAACAAATTGGTAAAGTGGTTTCAAGTGGATAAACACCAAGAAGATAGGTTAGTAGATAATTATATTGATAAACTTTCGATTCGAACACCTTCTCCAGAGCAGAAATTAATGAATCTTAGTGGCGGGAATCAACAAAAAGCGATCATCTCAAAATGGCTTGCTACGGAACCGAATATCCTTATTCTTGACGAACCTACCCGAGGTATTGATGTGGGTGCAAAAAAAGAAATCTATTCGATTATGTCAGAATTGGCACAGTCAGGAGTCAGTATCATTATGGTTTCTTCTGAGCTTCCAGAAATCATCAATATGAGTACGCGAGTGATTACCATGAATCAAGGGGAAATCAGCGGCGAATTAACAATAGAAAGTGAGATTACCCAGGAAAATATTCTTACCCATGCAACGGGAGGTATAAACAATGAAAGCGAATTTGCAAAGTCTTAACCAAACAGCCGTAAAGAAGAAGGGGTCTTGGACAAAGCTGCCAATGATGAATTTTGTCCTCTCCAATTCAGGCATCTTAATTGCCCTCATTAGTTTGATTGTTTTTTTCGCTATAACCACTTCTACGTTTATGACACCTAGCAATCTATTAAATGTTTTAAGACAGATCTCTATTAACGCAATTATCGCATTTGGAATGACGTTTACGATTCTCATTACTGGTATTGACTTGTCTGTCGGGTCCGTCCTCGCAGCCTCACAAGTGATCACCATCGGTTTATTGTTTATGGGGGTTCCTATTGTCCCGGCACTTTTTGGTGGAATTCTGATTGGTGCGGTCCTAGGTTTCATCAATGGATTTGTGATCACTAAAGGGAAGATCCCTCCTTTTATTGTGACATTGTCGATGATGATTATGGCTCGAGGCTTGTCATATGTTTTAACTGGGGGAAGGCCGATGAGTTTTAATAATGATGTTTTATCCTTTATCGGAAATGGATACATCGGGCCGATTCCTGTACCCGTTATTATCATGATCCTTTGTCTTATCATCACGTCTTTCGTTTTAAATAAAACGAGGTTTGGCAGACATGTTTATGCGATTGGTGGAAACCGTGAGGCGGCAAGGTTCTCAGGTATCCATATCTCCAAAATTGAAATAATTGTTTATACCATATCGGGGGTATTAGCTGGATTGAGCGGGGTTATTTTAGCAGCTAGAATGTCATCTGCACAACCGACATCAGGAAATGGATTTGAGTTGGATGCAATTGCAGCAGTGGTTTTAGGGGGAACAAGTTTCTCTGGGGGAATAGGCAAAATTGGTGGAGTGTTCATCGGTGCTTTGATTATAGGAGTCCTGAATAATGGGTTGAATTTACTGCATGTTTCATCATACTGGCAGATGATCATCAAAGGTCTAGTCATTGTAACCGCCGTTTATGTCGATTCAGTTAAAAAGAAAAAAAGTACGTGAAAGTTTGTTAATAAATCAAAGCTAGTTGAAAAAAAGTGGCTATTTGATAGAATTGTTTGTATCGCCCCTTGGATTTTAGGAAAATCCTGGTGCATATTCATGAATCGAGGTGTACCACAAATGCAAGAAGGGAATCGTACCCCAAACCAGGACGTATTGAGACTTATTAATATTAAAATAGCCTATCTTAATCCTGCTTTACGTCGGATTGCTGAGTATATTCTGGAAAATCCGAATCAGTGCAAAAGTATAACAAACAAGGAATTGGCGGCAGCATGTAATGTCGCAGAATCAACCGTTACTCGATTTGTTAAAGAGATTGGTCTGGACAGTTACCAGGAATTGAAAATCGGTATTGCGGAATCATTGACGATGAACGATCCCTCTACTTCGCCAGCTGAAGATAAATATGTCTATGAAGATATAACACAAAACGATACACAAGAAATGATACTTGAAAAAGTTTTGTACCGAACCGTTCAAACAATGACGGAGACGAAGCAACGTCTAAATCTTGAAGAACTTAACAAAGCTGTAGAAGCTATTGAACAGGCAAACGTGATTTGTTTCAGCAGCATGGGTTCGTCAAAGGCAGCGGCGATCTCTGGTGTTATGCGATTCACTAGAGCAGGTAAGAAGTGTATCCTTTTCGAAGATAAAAGTATTCAATTAATTAGTGCAGCCATTACAGGTCCGGGTGACGTCATGATTGGGATCAGTAATTCTGGGCGTTCCAGAGACGTCGTTGATTCTATGAGACTTGCTCAAGCAAGAGGAGCACGAACGATAGGGATTACATCATTTGCAGATTCACCGTTAACAAAGTATTCGGATATTACCTTGTTTACATCTGCAAAATATTCAAATGAAGGATCGGCATTATACTGGGAAGCGGCAGCATCCAAAACAGCTCAAATTCTGGTACTTGATTTAATTTTCGCTTGTTATGCTGCGAAGAATTTCACTAAAACGTTAAATTATATGGAAGAAACATATAAAGAGCTGCGGAGCTCACGGGAGAAATAATTCCAGAATCATCAATCGACTCTGTCAAAGTTATTTTGATGGGGGCTTCTGATGTCTTGAATCGAATAAAATTATATTTTATTAAAATTTAAATAAAATAAAATTTTAAAAACAAAACAGCACTGGAGAGGAGAAAATTCATGAAAGCAGCGTTTTATTACGGTATTGGAGACATTCGAGTAGAAGATGTACCCATACCGGAAATACAAAAAGATGAAATTCTTGTTAAGGTTAAGGCCTGTTCAGTTTGTGGAACAGACAATCGTATTTATCGACATGGACATTTTAAAGTACCTGAAGGGATGAAGCGTGTGCTTGGCCATGAAACTGCTGGAAAAATAGTTAAGGTCGGAACCGCTGTCAAAGGATTTAGGGGTGGAGAACGAGTTGCCCTGCCACCAAATGTTGGATGCGGAACGTGCAAAATGTGTATAAAAGGTTTCAACCAGCTATGCCCTAATTATCAGGCGTTTGGAATAAGCATGGACGGTGGTTTTGCCGAATATGTCAAAATTCCTGCCTTCGCGGTTAACAACGTGATCAAAATTCCCGATCATGTTAGTTATGAAGAGGCTGCAATTGCAGAACCGCTTTCTTGCGTACTCCATGCCTATGAAGCACATAAAACGGTGCCAGGTGATACCGTTCTTATTATTGGACCCGGTCCAATCGGTGCCCTGCATGTCATGATCAACAAATTAGCTGGTGGACGAATAATTGTTGCGGGAAGATCAAACGCGCGTCTTGAACAAATCAAGCAATACGGAGCAGATATCGTCATTAACAACAAGGAATCGGATTTGAAGGAAGAAATTAATAAAATAACCAATGGTTTTGGGGTGGATGTGGTGATTACTTCCAACTCCGATCCTGAAATGCAGAAGGTTGCACTTGAAGTTGCTGGTTATCATGGGCGTGTTTCCTTGTTCGGAGGTTTACCAAAAGGCAAGGAAGAAGTGTCATTAAATACCAACCTTATACACTACAAGGAGCTTCTTGTGACAGCAACCACTGGCTCTAGTTTATTGGATGTACACAAAGCCATGGAGATGATCTCCACCGGCATCATTGATGTTAAATCGTTGATTACCGCTACATTTTCGATTGCAGATACAGTGGCCGCTTTCGATTATGCAGCACAAGGACAGGGCATGAAAGCTCTGATTACAACAGAACTGTAACAATCAGGAGGGAGTAAATGAACATGTTAATGAATGCGGCTGTTTTACATGCACCAGCTAATCTGCAATATGAGCAAGTTGAGGTACCATTTGTTAAGCGAGACGAAGTATTGGTTCGTGTCAGGGCAGCGGGTGTTTGTGGCTCTGACTTAGGACGTGTCATGAAGACAGGAACGTATAGCTTTCCTACGATTCCAGGTCACGAATTTTGCGGTGAGGTTGCAGAAGTCGGTACCGATGTAGTGGATTTTAAAATAGGTGACCGTGTGGCCGTTACGCCAATTCTACCTTGTGGAACATGTGAGTTTTGTGAAACGGGGGATTATGGACTTTGTGATAACTACAATTATCTCGGATCTCGTACCAATGGCGGATATGCTGAATATATAGCAGCTCCTTCCAGAAATCTAATTCGTTTGCCAGAAGGACTGTCCTTTTTAGAGGGAGCTATGATTGAGCCAGCCGCTGTTACGTTGCATGGGATGATGCGTGTAGCGATAAACGTGGGTGAAACCGTAGCTGTTCTTGGATGCGGCACGATTGGCTTGATGGCAATCCAATTTGCCAAAATCATGGGTGCCACACAGGTCATTGCTGTGGATGTCGCTCCAGATAAACTTGAATTAGCTGAGCAATTAGGCGCTGATATATGCCTGAACTCTCGTGAACTCGATGCTGCGCTTAAAATCAAAAAATTGACTGGGGGTAAAGGTGTAAATGTGGCGGTAGAAACCGCAGGGGTGGTGCAAACGCAGGAGCAGTGCTTGAGAATTGCCAAGAAAAAAGGGAGGGTTCTCTATCTTGGAACTGCTCACAAGGATGTTGTTTTACCACCGAAAAGTTTTGAATGCATCGTTAGAAACGAACTGACCATTGTTGGTTCTTGGAATTCTTACAGTGCGCCATTTCCTGGCGTCGAGTGGCAAGCGACGATTGATTATGTGAAAAGTGGAGCATTAAAGTTACAACCGTTAGTTACTCATACATTCCATCTTTCTGAAGCGCCACAAGTTTTCGTTGATCTCGTCGAACACAAATTTCCTTTTACAAAAGTGATTTTTGAGATTAATACGTTGATAGGAGAATGAATATATGAATCTACCAACTAAAGCAACACAACCGACAATGTACTTTATTGGCGTTACAACAAAAATGTCTTCGATAATGAAACTGTTCCCGCTATGGGCTGAGGCACTTGGACTAAAGGGCGCTGTGATCAAAGGAATTGATATCGACATTCATGCAGAACCGGAAGATTATAGAAAAGTCGTGGAATTTATTAAAAACGACGAATTATCACTTGGTGCATTGGTGACTACACATAAAATCGACCTGTATCATGCCGCCAGTGACCTGTTCGATTACTTGGATCCGCATGCGCAAATGTTCAAAGAGCTTTCCTCCATATCCAAGAAAAATGGAAGATTAGAAGGCTATGCGAAAGATCCGATCTCGAGCGGATTAGCAATGGAGGCATTTATTCCAAGCAACTATTGGAACAATCACGGTGGTGAAGTGTTGATCCTGGGGTGTGGAGGAAGCGCGCTGGCAATCAGCTCTTATTTAACAGAGAAAAAGCATGGAAACAACGTGCCTTCCAAGATTATTTTGACGAACCGGAGTAAACCAAGGCTGGATTCAGCAAAAGAATTACTATCGCAGCTTGATACGGAAGTGCCTTTCGAATATCATCATTGTCCAGATCCTGTCCTTAATGATGAAGTGATGTCTGCTATTAGGCCTTATTCTTTAGTGATAAATGCTACTGGTCTGGGGAAAGATCGACCGGGATCCCCTTTAACGGATCTTGGGCATTTTCCGGAAAATGGCTTGGTGTGGGAGCTGAATTATCGCGGAGAACTTGATTTCATGCACCAAGCATTAAGAGAAAAACAAAAACGTAACTTACTTGTAGAAGATGGCTGGATTTATTTTATTCATGGTTGGACACAGGTGATCTCGGAAGTCTTTCATGTGGATATTAAAGGTGAATTATTACAAGATTGTACCAAAATTGCAGAAAGCATTAAATAATTAAAACATACGAGGGGTGTATCAAAATGAGTAAGGATATCGCAGTGAAACCATTTACAATGTATTTTGATCTTATTAGTGGAATGTCTAACGAAAAAAGTACAACCAAACGACAGCTATCAAATATGAGAGGGATGTTTTCGAATAGTGAAGCCTTGGAGGCTATGATCCAAAAAGAAAACTCGGTGATGTATGAATTTTTCGAATTGGAGCTGCCGGAAAAAGATGGAGATTTATTATTCGGCACTAGTATCGTTTATCCAGGAAAAGTTGGAAATGAATTTTTCATGACCAAGGGACATTTTCACACAATTCTAGATACAGCTGAAGTCTACTACTGTTTGAGCGGAAATGGTTATATGCTCATGGAAAACCCAGAAGGGGATTGGGCTGCGGAAGAAATGACTCCAGGAAAAGCTGTGTATGTACCGGGTCGATATGCTCACCGAAGTATAAATGTAGGTGATCAGCCTCTTATTACTTTCTTTGTTTTCCGCGCGGATGCAGGACATGATTATGGTACCATTGAAACAAAAGGCTATCGGAAACTAATTATCGAAAAAGACGGCAAGGTAGAAATCGTCGATAATCCCAAATGGGGAGCTTAATCAGTAACTTCAATAATGGAGATGAAGCCAATTTCAGGTCCTCCTTCTGAATTTTTAATACACTTTTTAGAAGGTTAATAGATGCTATCCATATCTTTATTATCCTTCGGTGTTGCGATGACCAGCCTAAACACATAAAGAAACACATTGGGATTCACATATGAATTCTAATGTGTTTTTTTTCATTGTTCTAAATCAGTACCAGGAACAAATTAATGAAATATAAAAAGTCATTTTGAAAAAAATCCAACTCACTCTGTCCCTTTTTACTCTTTAATACTATATAGAGGAGAGGTGGAAGTCTAATTAGAAGGGTATATCTAAGGAGGAGAAAAACATGAAGAAGAAATTAGCGGGAGGGGCCCTCATCGTAGCCGCATCCCTTTTTGCTATTCATCCTTCAGAAATAATTACAAGTGAAAATAGATCAGTTAACCATACTCCCAAGGATGTGCCTACTGGAGACGTAGTGGATCAGGCTCCTGAGCAAATTCCTATTACACTAGTGGAAACCATCGATGGGGATACGATTAAAGCAAGAGTAAAAGGGAAGGTTGAAATTGTTCGTTATTTATTAGTTGATACGCCTGAAACCAAAAAGCCAGGAACATGTGTCCAGCCATTTGCATCGGAAGCTTTTCAAAGGAATAACGAGTTGGTAAGGGAAGGAAGTTTATCCTTGGAAGTTGAGTAGGGGACAAAAAGGGATGCTTACGGCAGATTGCTCGCTTATGTATATGTGGATGGACAGTCCGTTCAAGAAACGCTAATCAAGGAAGGATATGCACGGCTAGCTTATATAATGGATCCACCATACAAATATCTTAACCTATATAGAACAGATGAAAATCTAGCCAAAAAGAGCAAATTAAAGATATGGGGCACGAAGGGCTATGTGTCGTATTACGGGTTTAATGGATGTGTGCGATAAGCTCTAATATACTAAAATAAGGGGTTCAATCTTGAGGTGAATATCATTTAAATGGCATTGAAAATGGCTTGCAAACTGACATCAGTAATGCAAGCCGTTGTTGGGTTTATGGAGTTTATTGAAACCAAAATCTATCTTTTTCTTCATACAGATAGGTAAGGCTTTGAAGTTATCGCTACCTTTTCCCCCCGTCCACACCGTACAAGCGACTTTCACCGCATACGGCGTTCCAACTATACCAATCCACTTTAACCATAACACTGTTCAGTATT
>NZ_JAMAUV010000021.1:0-57865 GCF_023714155.1 Neobacillus sp. MER 74 | reverse complement strand
AACCTCTTTTCTATTCATGTAATGTTTGTTTGGTCACTTACATTATACAAGAATTTGGGGAGGTACTCCTTTTTTCATGCCTTGAAACGCTTGAGAGACAAGGGATTGGAAATATGAAATTCATTCACTTATTACCATTTAAGGAAATGACATTTTTTAAAGTGAGATATTTGTTAATCAGTTTTATTCTTTTTTTCGTAGCAATCCTTGTTTTTGTCATCAGTGGACTTGCAAATGGCTTATCTATGAACAATGCTTCAGCGATCATTAACATGCCAGTACATTCTATTTATCTGCAAAAAAGTGCTGAGGGGCGCATTGATCGATCTCACTTTACCCTTGATTTAGAGAAATTGACAGCAAAAAGTGAGGCTCAGCCAATTGGTATTCAAATGGGGGCCATTTCTAAAGTCAATTCTGAAGATAAATTAGATATTACATTTATGGCTGTACAGCCAGGAAGTTTTTTAGATCCAGATGGTAAGAGTTTAGAAACAAACGGGGGAAATTCTGTCTTACTAGACCGTTCGTTATCTCAAACAATTAAGAAAGGAATGATCGTAAAAGATGCACGAAGTGGAATAAGCTTAAAGGTTGTTGGTTTCTTGGATGATCAAACTTTTAGCCATACACCAGTTGCGCTTATTTCCCTTGACACTTGGGAGGAACTCGCTGGCGGCTCAAACAAAAGTGAATATAACGGAATTGCCATAAACAAAGCGGATCTAGGATTGGAAAAATCCATTTCTAGTTTATATAAAAATGGGGAATGGGTAAAAAAGGATCAAGTGGTCAAGGGCATTCCTGGGTATTCGGCTGAACAAAATTCGCTTTATATGATGTTATCGTTTTTAATCGTGATCGCTTTGTTTGTATTAGCCGCATTCTTTTATATTATGACCATACAAAAAACTGCACAGTTTGGCATCTTAAAAGCCATCGGTGCTAAATCGAGTCAATTGGTCAAATCAACTATCTTTCAGGTGATTATGTTATCTATTGTTAGTATTGCAGCAGCTGTAGCCTTTACTAAGGGCTTTATGTCTATTCTTCCTGATGATATCCCGTTTATATTTGATTTTGTGCAAATGGCTAAATTCTCAGGGTTATTATTTATTGTGTCGATATTCGGCTCATTATTATCGGTATTTAATATTGTGAAGGCCGATCCAATTCAAGCAATGGGGAGAGTAGAATAATATGATGATGGAACCATTAATATTAGAACAGGTTGAAAAATCATTTAAAGATGGCGATAAGGAAAATCATATCGTGAAAAACTTATCCTTCCGTTTAAAAACGGGCGAAGTGGTTGCGATTATTGGTCCTTCAGGGTCGGGAAAATCCACGTTTTTATCGATTGCAGGTGCTTTGCAATCTCCTGATAAAGGAAAAGTCATTGTAAATGGCACAGACATTGCAACCTTTAGTGATATTGATAAAGCAAACATTAGATTAAATCACCTAGGTTATATTTTCCAAACATCGAACTTAGTCCCTTATTTAAAGGTAGAAGAGCAATTGAGCCTTGTTTTAAAAATGGCGAACCAGTGGACAAAGGAAAGTAAAAGAAAGATTAACGAGATGTTAGTTGCAGTTGGGATGGAGCAACGATCTAAATTTTATCCCCGCCAGTTATCGGGTGGAGAAAAGCAACGAGTCGCCATTGCTAGAGCGTTTATTAATGATCCGGAAATCATCTTAGCGGATGAACCAACAGCCAGTTTGGATTCAAATCGAAGCATGTCCATTATTGAGTTAATCGCAAAAATCGTTAAGGAGCAAAACAAATCTGCTATCATTGTTACACACGACGAACAGATTCTACCGCTATGTGATCGGATTTACTTAATGAAGGATGGACAACTTATGGAGCAAGGAAACAGAGTTTAAATGTAAAGTGCTAGCAATCTGAGTGATTGCTAGCTTTTTAGAAGATAAAGTTGAATTGTGCAAAAGAATTAACAAAAGATGTTAAAATGGAGGTATTACTAAATACCAAAAGAGGAGAATTTATTATGAGCTTTGTTCGGAACAAATTCAGTGCGAAGTTTTTCCTTTTCCTCGTATTAGCTTTTCTGTTGATTCATGTGCCCATTCTAGGAAACTATGTAAAAGTCATTAATACGCTTATCCATGAGTCTGGTCATGCATTAATTGCTCTTTTTGGAGGGAATGTCGAACGAATATCGTTATTTATGAACTCCGAAGGGGCGACATACAGTAATCAGTCAACGTGGATTGGCAGCTTCTTAACGAGCCTAGGAGGATACACTTTTGCGTCATTTATGGCGTTTCTGTCCTTTTTATTAATTGGTAAGAAAAAGCAGAATTTGTTAATTGACATATTGTTAGGTTTTATTGGCTTGAATCTTATTTTTTGGGTAAGGAATCCTTATGGTTTGTTTTGGCTGTGCTCATTTGCGGTGGCTTTTCTTTACTTACTCATTAAAGGGAGTCAAAATTTTAGAGATAACTTATTATTGTTAATTGCCTCGATTCTTTTAGTTGACTCCGTCCAAAGCGCTTATGAAATCTTGTATATCAGCTTATTACAGCCACAATCTGCAGGGGATGCAGCAAATCTAGCCAGGCTCACAGGAGTCCTTCCAGCACAATTTTGGGGGCTTTTCTTCATGGTTCAGGCTCTGTGGTTTTGTTTCTATGGGTTAAAAAGAGGATATTACAAGCTTGGGAGTTGAAGTAATTCAGCTAATATTAGAAGCCCGCCTTGTTTCTGCGGGCTTGTGTAGATTATTTTTGTAAATCTTTTTTCGTCATTTCACTGCGAATATCTTTTTCTTTTGAAAACTCTGTATCTTGATTTTTGTTGTTAGGGTATTTATTTTTTCGTTCTCTGTTATCATTCTTGTTAGTCATCGTAAGCCTCCTTTTAAGTTACCTCGGAGATTATTTTGTGCAAGGGAGAACTTTTTACTCCCTTTTAATAAAAAGTTAAGAATGGAAGCATAAGCTATTATAGTGAGCAGCTAAAACGGAAGGGTGAGTATGTAATTGGATACTTTAGATGCAATTAAAACACGTAGAAACATAAAAAAATTTAAATCCATGGAGATTGACCAAAATTTAATCGATACATGGTTAGAGGCTGCATCAATGGCACCCAATCACCGCATGACGGAACCATGGGAGATTTTTTTTATTGGAACTGAGACTAGAGAGAGGCTAAACCATAAAACGAATTTTGGAAATGCTCCAATTGTGTTTATGGTTTTATCAAAGCAAGGTGCGACCTCTGTTGAGACAGAGGAAAATGCTATGGCCACGGCCTGCTTTATCCAAAATTTTAATTTAGCAGCTTGGGCAGAGGGTGTGGGTACATTTTGGTCTTCCATTGGCATTACGCAAAAAAACAGGGAGATTCTTCGTGTTCCGGATGGTTATGATATTATAGGTGTTTTGGGAGTAGGATATCCCGAAGTGATTCCGGAGCCAAAACCACGAACACCGATTAAGAATAAAATAAGTAATTTACCATAACAGGAAGTGTTGAGCCAACCGAACAATTCGGTTGGCTCTCTAAATTGCTAAATTGCTTCGAAGTATTCTAATGTAAGCCTGTTGATGATTTGTTGTACAGGAAGAATATCTTGAATTTCGCCTACTCTCGCTCCAGCAAATACAAGCCCATTTTCGACGTCGCCTTCCATCGAAACCAATAAAGAATCCATAGTACAGAATCGATAGGAACAATTTTTTAAGCAATCAATGCATTTAGTGATTTTTAACTTGTCCTTTCCACTAATTAATTTAGCAAATTGATTGTTTATTGCCCTTCCATGAAGACCTACTGTAGTTTTAACTAAAACTAAATCATCTTTTCTTGCATCAACATATTTTTGCTTAAAAGCTAATGGGGCATCACATTCTTCGCTGGCGACAAAACGTGTCCCCATTTGAACTCCTGAGGCGCCCATAGCAAGCGCTCTTGCAATATCTCCGCCAGTCAAAATACCACCTGCAGCAATAACCGGTATGGAAACTGCTTCAACCACTTCAGGTAGGATATCAAACATTGGGCGGTCGGTGCCAAGGTGACCACCTGCTTCAAAGCCTTCAACGACAACCGCTGCAGCCCCAAGTCTTTCGGAAATCCTAGCTAATTTAGCAGATGAGACGATTGAAATAACTGGAATTCCTGCTTGTTTTCCCCATGCATACATATCTCTAGAAATTCCAGCACCCGAGATAATAAAATCAACTTTCTCTTCAAGGGCAGCTTTCATTTTTTCAGCAAAGTCATTCATCGCGAATAGAACATTAACACCGATGTATCCAGCATCTTTAGCCAGACTTTTCGCCTTTCTAATATGTGCTCTCATTTCGTCCGTGGAAATCCCTGTTCCAGAGATAATCCCAATACCGCCAGCATTTGCGACAGCTGATGCCAATTTACTAAGTGATATACCTACACCCATACCGCCTTGCATAATCGGAACCTTTGGCATCATATGACCTATTTTAAGTTGTGGAAAGTTCAATTTATTACCCCGTTTCATTGTTTTTGTAGAAACTTCTCATGCATCATACCATTTCATTTTAGAGATGTCTGTGATTACTATCACCAGGTCATAATGGCAGGTGGTATGATTTTCTAATATGTTACAATAAACTTGATGTTATTTCATAACAACATTCCGTATAAAAAAATTGTTGAAACCAAACGATACGAAATGAAGTTAAAAATGGATGGTGGTAATTGTCATGATTTTATTTACTGATATAGACCTTGATGGGCTTGGATGCGGGCTAATCGCGAAACTTGCTTTTGGAGAAAAAGCGAATGTATTTTACTGTTCTTACAGGAATTTAAATCAAAGAGTGGAAGCGGTGATTAAAAACCCTGAGAATAATAATGTAGAAATATATATTACCGACTTGGCGGTAAATGAGCATGTGGAAAAAAAACTCGAGGAGCGGTTTAAACAAGGCAAACCTGTACAAATGATTGATCATCATGTGACAGCCTTGCATTTTAATGAATATAAATGGGGAAGCGTTATTCCCGAGTATGAAACGGGCAAGAAGACATGTGCCACTTCATTATTTTATGATCACTTGATTTCAAATGGAATCATGGAGAGAAATAAGGCGCTTGAGGAATTTATTGAGTTAGTCCGCCAATACGATACGTGGGAATGGGATGAAAACAATAATGTAACGGCGAAACGCCTAAATGATTTATTTTACATACGGAATAGAGAGCAGTTTGAAGAAGAAATGCTGAAAAGGTTAACGGAAAATACCGAATCGTTTATGTTATCTGAAATGGAGAATATGCTTCTAGATATTGAGGAGCAAAAGATTAATCGATATATTTATTCAAAAAGCCGACAAATTGTTCAAACCTTTATTGATGATTATTGTGTAGGGATCGTACACGCAGAACAATATTTATCGGAGTTAGGAAATGCGCTAAATAATTTATATCCGCATATGGATATGATTATTCTATTGAATATGAGTGGAAAGAAAATGGGTTTTCGAACCATTCATGATGAAGTAAATGTCGCAAACTTTGCAAAGAGATACGGTGGAGGTGGACATCCAAAAGCATCTGGTTCTGAAATGACAAGTGAGGCGTTTAAGCAATTTGTGGTGGATGTGTTTGGAATTCTGCCGCTTAAACCAGATGCGGATCGGAATGAATATAACGTGAAGACTTCTCATTCTGGGACAGCTTTTCAAAATCAAATGGGAGATATTACATACATCATCCCTAGCAGTGAGAGTGAATATTTTATTGTCCACAATAAGAAGAAACTGGATCAAACCTTTGCTACATTTGAAACTGCTGAGCGTTATCTCAAAAGAAATTTTTCTTCTTGGCTTCAGTATGACCAAGATTATCTCTATCAGTTATCTGCCACACTAAAGATGCCAATTGATAAGATAAAGGATAACCATGCGGAGATTATCAGCAATTACTTAGTCGATATACTTTAGAAGTAAAAGAGAGCTTGGGATTCCCAAGCTCTCTTTGCGTCATAAATTGGGGATTATTAAAAATTAAGATTCCGTTAAGGCGTGAATGGTAGTATAATCGTAGGTATTTGTTAGTGTTATTTCAGTATCGTAATTATCGTGAAACAGAAAGTAATTCCGTTAACATCCTCCTGTAATATTCAAACGGTATAATGGTTTTAGACACTATATTTTATGGTTTGGATAAGGGGAATTAATGGAGTATCAAATTTAACATTATTTCAAAATACCTTTTTGATAAAAAATAATGGGGTGATAGGGTGACTTCAACTTCAAAAAGGAGTAAGTATTTTGACAATGCCAAATTTATTTTGATTTTTCTGGTTGTCTTTGGGCACCTAATAAGTCCGTTAAAAGAGGAAGACGGGATTCTATTTACTTTATATACAGTCATTTTTCTCTTTCACATGCCAGCATTTATTTTTATCTCTGGATACTTTGCAAAGGGTTTTAAAAAGAAAGGCTATATTGTAAAGTCAATTAAAAAAATATTATTGCCTTATTTCATTTTCCAAATCATTTATTCGGTTTATTATTATTTAAATGGTCAGGAAGCTAGTCTGGAGTTCGATTTTTTACATCCACATTGGTCACTATGGTTTTTGCTGAGTTTGTTTTGTTGGAATTTATTACTTTATGTTTTTGCCAGATTTAGATGGGTCGGATTTTGTTTCTCCATCGGATTAGGAATAGCCATTGGATTTATTGATGATGTGGGTAGCTATTTAAGCTTGTCTAGAACATTTGTCTTTTTTCCGTATTTTTTATTGGGTTTTTTACTAAATGGCGATCAGTTGAAAAAAGCGATTCGTTCAAAATATTCACGTCATGTTGGATTAGTTATTATTCTCGGAACGCTGTTTTCTTTTGGGTTCAGTTTACCGCATAACGTCGTTCCATGGCTTTTGGGAGATACTTCCTATGCCAATATGGGACAAGAGGAATGGGTGGATGGACTTTATCGAGGCTTCCAATATCTGCTGACATTAATTGTCGTCTACGGATTTCTCACGGTTATACCTTCCAACCCACTAAAGGTATCGAAAATAGGTGAAAGAACGTTGTATGTCTATTTGTTCCATGGTTTTATTATCAAATCACTTGAAGTAACCGTTATTGACCAAAATTTATTTAATTTCTCAGGACAATATCTTTTACTGATTATCCTTTCTTTCGTCATCTGTTTAATCCTTGGCAGCTACGTCACTAAAAAATATACGCGTCCTATTGTGGAATTAAAGATTTAAGTAATTAAGGGAATCGTAAAGAGCCGAACAAATACCTGTTCGGCTCTTTTTATTGTTATAAGAATCCAAATAATGAGCTGACAATATTTTTCTTTTTTCTTTTACCCTTACTTGAATCAAATACCATAGGGTCATCTAATTGAGAAGGTATATTCACTTTACTAAGAAGCTTTTGGAATTGATCAAGTTGCCTAGTTAATTCATTTACTTGAGATTGTAATTCTTCTATTTCACGCCGGTGCTGTAAGAGTTGATATGAAACAACAGAATCTGCCTTGGAATGAAGGGCAATTTCTAATTTACTAACTTTTGCAGTCAATTCTTCAAATGCGTGATTGTTTTCTACGGCCTT
The DNA here is from genome assembly GCF_023714155.1 of Neobacillus sp. MER 74. NCBI lineage: Bacteria > Bacillati > Bacillota > Bacilli > Caryophanales > Bacillaceae > Neobacillus > Neobacillus sp. MER 74. Next base: position 50,260 of record NZ_JAMAUV010000021.1, on the reverse strand, counting down.
TACAGCACCTTTTCTAGGAATTTTGTTCTCTTTGATTGGTGTGATTTCCTGGATTAATGTTCCATTTTGGAGTTGTTCATGGATTTTTTTTAATACTTCGATATCCTCTTTGTTAAAATGATAATGTCCGCGCTCATTTCTTTCCATTGGTAACTCGAGCTGTTTGACCCAGCGTTGAATAGTACTGGTAGAAACACCTAATAATTTTGCTACTTCACTAGTATTCATTTCGAATCCCTCCAATGAATTAATTAAATCTTAACCCAAATTAAGACCAGAATTTCCACCATTTCTTTTCTTTTGTTGCTGCTACATCCCGATAGCTGTTCAACATTTGTTGAAAGGCAATTTCTCGTTGTGTAATTTCTTGTCGGTATTGATCTCGCTCTTCAAGGAAGAATTCGCGCTCTTTGTGCATAGCCTCCGTTAAACTTGAGATTTCGTTGTTTGTAACATCTACATAGTGGGATAATTCCTCTGATGTTTCTGATAACTGTTTGGAGAGTGTATAAATTTCCTGAGAAGTTTCGATTGCTGCGTTGGTAATATTGTTAGAAAGGTAGTGTAAGGAGTCTGCCGAGAGTTCAGATGCTTTTTCTAAGCTCTTTGATAAATCTTGGATTTCTGCCTGTGTGTTAGCAGACGATTTATATATAGAGTCAGAGATTGACTTAACGGTTGTATAGGTCCCTTTGTTTATTTCCTTCTTTACTTCTTCCACTACTTCCTTTCGCACAACATTACGTATTTCATTTTTTACTTCGCTTAAGAAAGTTTCCTTATACGTATCCATTGCTTCGAAAAACTGATGCGCATCAATGGCATCCTGTATAGTAATTTGCGCGGAGGGTTCTGAAAGGACCTCGAGTGAAACTTGAGTAATCTCTTGTATAAATTCACTTTCAGGATGTAATTTCTTATGCATAATTTCTCTAATTTCTTCCTTAGTTAATTTATTTTCATACATTCTTTTAATTTCTACTAGTTTTTCAATTTCTAATTCTGTATAAATCCTTGCCCCTTGCTTTGTTCGGGGAATCTCGAGTAATTCCTCTAAATCTTTTTCCCACTGACGGAGAACGCCTGGTTTGATATTTATTTTTTTTGCCGCTTCTTTTAAGGTATAGGTCTTCATTAGAACAGTCATTCCTTTCTATTTATCTAGGAAATAATTCATCTTCTGTAAGTTATTCACCATTTGGTATTACTTTTTCCTGCAAGATGACAAAAGCTATCAAAACAAGACGGAAACCATGAAATAACAACATTTTTTTTGCGAAAAGCATTTTCTAAAATAAATATTTGCAAAAAAACAATTGAGAGAAATGATATAGAGGTTTATTATATGAAGTGAAAAAGATAAAGAAAGAAGGAGCAACATGTGGATTGCAGCGGCCTTTATTACTATGGTTTGCTTCGGGGCAAATAATACAATTTTTAAGTGGAGTACGGGGATGAGGGTCTCGAAGGTACATATACAGTTCTTTTTTTATTTTGTTGCCTTTGTCTTAACATTAGGATTTGCGATTGTTAATGAAACCGTTCATCTAAACGTAATGACTATTCTGCTGGGAGCATTGATTGGTATACTAAATGCAAACGGCAATATCCAAATGTCAAAGGCTTTTGAAAAAGGGCCTGCTAGTTTAACCTCACCATTAATAGGCACGAATACTATATTTCCAATCATTTGTGCAGCCTTTGTTTTTCATGAACAAATTACATTGATTCAGTGGTTAGGGATTGTATTTATGCTTGGGTCTGCCATGGCAATTCAATATTCAACGGAAAAAAAACGAAGGACCAATTATCTTCCTTGGATGATTCGTGTGGGCCTAGCGATTGTATCCTTTGGAATATTAGGGATTTTAATGAAAACAACCTCTTATTTGCATCTCAATTCATTGAATATCCTCATTTCTATGTATGGTGGCGGAAGTATTTATTTAATCATTTGTAGTGTCCTGACAAAGGAAAAATGGCAGAGATCAGAAGTCAATGTGGGTTCGATTGTAGGTCTAATTAGTATTTTAGGCTATAGTTGTTATTTCTACGCACTTAAAACAGGGACAGCTAGTATCGTCTTTCCAGTAGTAAGTCTAAATTGTCTAGTCGTTGTTCTAGCTGGATTTTTGCTTTATAAAGAAAAACTTAAAAGGTATCAAGTTATTGGCGTTCTTACTGCCATAGTTGGGATCATTTTTACGAAGTTATAAAAAAGTGCAGGCCTTTCAGTTTAATTGAAAGGTTCTGCACTTTTTTTTAGCTCAGACTTTAGTTAATGAGACCAAGCTTTTTCAATCCATTATAAATACCAGAATTAGTGACCTCTGTCGTTTTATGTTTGGCATATTGAAAAAGATCAGGATGTCCGTTTCCCATCGCAAAGCCTTCCCCGACAGTTTGAAGCATTTCCTTATCGTTCATTCCATCTCCAAATGCAATTGAACTTTCCTTATCGATTCCAAGTCTCTCTAATACTACTTGAACTCCAAAACCTTTGTTCACACTATCTTGAATGACATCATAACAATGGCGCATTCCGTCGACATTGACTTGTGATAAGTGGATTTCCTCTTCATTTTCCTGATAAAGGGCAGGATCGTCTTTTTTTAAATTCACCAGTGTCATCCCTAATACAGCGTTATTGACTGCCGGTGAATACGGTTCATTTTTGTGTAAGTGAAATTTGTGCATAAATTCAGTGCTAATCTCTGCTTCTATATTGGTAAAAACGTTCTTACTATTTGTATAAAGGACCACTTCATTCTGATTTTCCTTTGCAATTTCTAAGAATTTTGTAACGGTTGAGCTGTTCATTGGTTTCTGGTAGAGGTCCTTCCCTTTATAAATGGCATAGGCTCCGTTATAACCAATGAATGAATGAATATTCAACTCCTTGCCAAGTTCATCTATTTCATGAAGCGGCCTGCCGGTTGCTAAGAAAACCTCCACCCCTTTTGCTTGAACTTGTGAAATGGCTTCTTTGGTAGAATCCTCGATTGTATCATCAGGTCTCAGTAGTGTTCCATCAATATCTAAAAATAAAACTTTGTAATTGGTCACGTCCGCAGCTCCTTCTTCAAAAATTATTGGTTTTAGTCTACCACTTTTCGATAGTGGAAGTCACTTTCATCTAATTGTGTTGTTTTCCAAGCTTGGAGGAATAATAGAGGGAATAGACATCAATATGAAAAAGTGAGGCAAAAAAATTATGAAAAAGATGTTCCTTCTATTCCTGTCTCTTCTCATTTTAGGACTTCCAAAAAATGTGGCAGCAAAGCAAAAAGTTCCGATTCTAGTCTATCACTCCATCGACCAATATAGTGGGACTGGCTCTAAGGAGCTATATGTGACACCAGAAAACTTCGAGAAACAAATGACCTATTTAAGAGACCATGGGTATACCTTATTAACTTTCGAGCGTTGGCAGGAGATAGAATCAGTCCCAAAACCAATATTTATCACCTTAGATGACGGGTATAAAAACAATCTTCATGCGTTTTCAATTTTACAAAAGCTGTCAAATAGAAATTTTCATCCGACTGCTACCTTTTTTGTGATTTCCGATTTTATCGGTAGAACGAACCGCTTAACAAATTCGGATCTAAGAATGCTAGTAAATACAGGATTAATCTCAGTTCAGTCACATACATCGACACATCCTGATTTAACCAAAGTGAATAACCTAGAATACGAACTGAAGGAATCGAAAGAAAAAATTCAGAAAATAACAGGGAAACCGGTAATTGCAATCGCATACCCTTATGGAAATACGAATGAACATGTGGTGGCAGAAACAAAAAAATATTATCAATTTGGACTCACAACTACGCCAGGTCCATTTTCTCTGACGGGCTTTAAAAACGAACTCTACTATTTACCACGGATTTATATAAAATATTCAACCATGCTTGCTGATTTTGAACAAGCGGTGAAGGTGGAGTAAGCAGATAATGAAAAGACACTGTAAACTGTCCGCAATCTGTATGTAATCAAACAACGCTATAATAGTAAAACATAACTATGACTCTATTAGGGCGGGTGTTTATATGGAAGAGACAATGGTAAAATCCTACTTACAAAAATCACTAGATGAGTGGAAGGATGATATCTCACTAGTTTTAACTGAGATTGCGAATGAGTACGATGAGGTAGCACAGGAATTAAAAGTATATTCCTACAAATATGGAATCACCAAGCAAGTGATTCAATCGACAGTAAACGAAGAAATTATTGAAAAAATTCGTGATATGTATCATAAACCTTTTGAAGAAAGCTATAATCAGCTTAAAGAATACATAAAGGACTTAGAAGAAAAAAGGCGTGTATTTCAAATGTTTATTCAAAAGATTGAGGAAGTAACCAAAAAAGAATCAGCGAAAATTACTACTTATTAACATTAACTACATCCTTAAAAAAGCAATCTGGATTATTTTGATTAAAGGGATCCGTTTTAGGGTGCTTTCTTATTAAAAGACACAAAAAAAGACGTATGAATTGGCATACGTCTTTTTTTTATATGCTGGTTGATAAAAAAGCTGATGATTCCCGAATCTAGGATCAAGAGGGTCCTCACTTATCGGTTGGGGGATCAGGCTAAGCACCAGAGCTGATCAATAGACGGAAAAATTCCGCTTAATTGGAAATTTTTATTAAAAAATGCTTAAATAGACGGAGAATTTCCGCCTATTAACTCGAAAAATTCGAAAAATAGGATCTTTGCTTTGCATAACCGGAAAACCTCCCCTTATTTACCCCGAAACGAGCTCCATTCCGCATCTAACCAGAAAGTCTCCGCTTATTCTCCTTTTGCTGGTTACTCATTAAGGACAAGACATCTTATATAAAAAAGGATTGAGTTCTATCTCATAAATCCAAGAGAACCTCATTTTGATTAGGCTGCTTTTTTATTTGGCTCTAGTTAAAGGACCAGTGTATCCATGTCATGCATATATTGAAGCAAGAGTTTAATTGTGAGGTGTGAAACAAATGATTACCGCTACGATTGGCAGTAAAACCTTTCGAATCCCAGATAACCTTGAGGAATATTTTCAACCGTTTCGCTCACAAGTGATTGGGATAAACCAGGAATTTGAATCTCCTCTTGGAAAAAAGAAAATTGTCTATGCGGATTGGACGGCCAGTGGGCGTCTCTATCGCCCCATTGAGCAGAAGATTTCAGAAGTATTTGGCCCATTTATGGCCAATACACATACAGAATCGAATATAACCAGCTTAATGATGACAGGAATATATAATCAATCCAAACAAATTATTAAGGCCCATGTAAATGCCGACGAACATGATGCCCTGATTCTCGATGGATTTGGGATGACATCTGTTATGAATAAGTTTCAAAGACTATTGGGAATTAGAGTACATGAACAGTGGAAATCGCGACTGGCACTTCCTGAGAGTGAGCGCCCCATTATTTTTATTACGCATATGGAACATCATTCCAACCAAACATCGTGGCTTGAAACAATAGGGGATGTAGTTATTTTACCTCCAGACCATGATGGTAATGTGGACTGTAATCAGTTGGTCCAGATGCTTCAGCATTATAAAAATAGAAGAATGAAGATTGGTTCGTTTACAGCATGCTCGAATGTAACAGGGCTTCAAACACCATACCATCAATTAGCCAAAATCATGCATCAACATGGCGGGATCTGCTTAGTGGATTTCGCAGCATCAGCTCCGTATGTAACGATCAATATGCATCCAGTGGATCCCTTAGAAAAACTTGATGCCATCTTTTTCTCTCCTCATAAATTTCTAGGAGGACCGGGTACTAGTGGGGTATTGGTTTTTGATACTCGACTGTATTCAAATCATGTTCCAGACCATCCAGGGGGTGGAACGGTGACATGGACGAATCCATGGGGAGGGCACCAATATTATTCTGATATCGAGTTGCGGGAAGATGGCGGGACACCTGGGATATTACAAGCGATTCGGACCGCCCTATGCTTGAATTTGAAAGAACAAATGGGTGTAGACAATATATTGAAACGTGAGAAAGAACAGTTAAGTATTCTATTACCTAAATTATTTGACATACCGGGTGTTCATATATTAGCTGGACATAAAAGCGATCGTCTCGGGATTGTTTCGTTTTATATTGAAAATATCCATTACAATTTAATTGTTCGCCTGCTAAATGATCGGTTTGGAATTCAGGTAAGAGGAGGGTGCTCTTGTGCAGGGACCTACGGCCATCATCTCCTTCATATTGATAAAGAATCCTCTTTACAAATTACTGAGAAAATTAACCAGGGGGACTTGTCGCAGAAACCAGGATGGGTACGGTTCTCAATCCATCCGATTATGACCAATGAAGAAATTATGTTGTTTGTAAATGCGATAAGAGAAATTATCTTAAACATTAATGAATGGAAGAATGATTATCTTTATGATAAGGCAAGTAATGATTACTTTTATGTCCACCACCAAAGTGAGGACATGGCTCCGCTATTTCGATTTGAATAATGAATAAGGTTACCCACAAACTTGTTTGGGCATATGCTGTCAAGAGAAAGGTGGGGTCTTATGATTCACACAGTTAAGCCAGGGGAAACGCTGGGGATTATCTCTGCAAATTATCGCGTAAGTCTCCAAAGCCTTTATGCAGCTAATCCTGGGGTCGGGCATTTACATGTGGGACAAAAAATTCAAATTCCAGGTCTGCCAGAGCCTTCTACGATTCCATATTCCATTCAAATCTCTGTTGGTAAACGAAGACTTTCATTATACAATAATGGCAGACTAGTGAAAATTTTTCCCATCGCCGTAGGGAAGATGTTGACAAATACACCAACTGGGGATTTCGTGATTGTTAATCGGCAATATAATCCCGGGGGACCCTTCGGTGTATTGTGGCTATCGCTATCAAAACTGGGCTATGGTATTCACGGTACAAACAACCCAAGTTCAATCGGGAAAGCGGTCTCTCATGGCTGTGTAAGAATGTATAATCGGGATGTATTACAACTTGCAGAGATGGTCCCTAATGGAACTCGCGTATTGATACGTCCTTAAGTGGGAAAGGCAGATTTTCGAATCAGCCTTTTTTATTTATCCTTGGAATTCGTTTAATTAATTTCACAATCTTCACAAATTAACCAATCAAAATTATAATTTTTAATATAAAGGCAATTATGAGACCGAGGGGAGACGTTTGTATTGACAAAAGTTTATATCATCCATGAAAATAGCGACTGGACCATTCATCTTACAAAGCGGTTAGACGAATTAGGTGTGCCTTATGAAGAATGGCACTTAGACAGTGGACGTCTGGACCTTTCAAAAGAACCGCCTGAAGGGGTTTTTTATAACCGGATGAGTGCGTCCTCACATACAAGAGGACATCGGTTTGCGCCCGAATTTGCTGGACAAGTCCTTTCCTGGCTAGAAGCACACGGCAGAAAGGTTATTAACGGGTCGCGAGCACTACAGTTGGAAGTTAGTAAAATAATTCAATACTTGGAACTTAATAAATACCGAATTGAAACACCTCGAACCATTGCAGCCGTAGGGAAGGAGCAAATCCTTGAGGCGGCAGTTGAATTTATGGGTAAACCTTTTATCACAAAACATAACCGAGCGGGGAAAGGGTTGGGTGTACAGCTTTTTCAATCTTTAGAGGGATTAAAAAAATATGTAGAGGGACCTTCTTTCGAAGAACCAGTGGACGGGATAACATTAATTCAAGATTACATACAGGCACCGGAAAGTTTTATTACTCGCTGTGAATTTATTGGCGGGAAATTCGTTTATGCAGTTAAGGTAGATACGTCGGAAGGATTTCAATTATGCCCGGCAGATGCCTGCCAGATTGGTGATTTATTTTGTCCAGTTGGCGAAGAGAAGGAAGAGAAACCAAAATTTGAAATCATTGCTGGTTTTTCAGACCCTATAATTATAAAGTATGAACAGGTACTTGCTGCTAACCAGATTCAAGTAGCCGGCATTGAATTTATCTGTAATGGAGCAGGCGAAATTTATACGTATGACATCAATACAAATACCAATTATAATTCAGAGGCTGAAGCAAGGGCAGGGAAATTTGGAATGTTAGAGCTTGCTAAGTTTTTGAAAGAAGAGCTCGAACGTTTGAAAGTATAGTTTATATAAAAAGGTATAAAGATAAGGCGTGAATTTCTTCACGCCTTATCTTTATGTGACCAACTTTAATTATTCTGCTTTTGCTGCTTGAATTTGAAGATTGATTTTTACTTTATCAGCAACAAGGACACCGCCCGTTTCAAGAGCAGCATTCCAAACGAGGCCATATTCAGAACGATTAATCGTTCCTTCTGCACTAAAACCAACTTTTTCATTTCCCCATGGATCTTTTCCTTGACCCTCAAAAGTAACTGCAAAGGTTTCTGGCTTTGTTACACCGCGAAGTGTTAAATCACCAGTAACATTGTATTCACCATCGTCCGTTTTTTCAATTTTTGTGGAACGGAATGTCATCGCTGGATGATTGGCTGCATCAAAGAAATCTGCAGAAACTAAATGTCCGTCACGATCCTGATTTCTTGTATCTACACTTGCTGTATCAACGGTAAATTCAATATTTGCTGTTGTTAAATCTGTTGGATCTGCTTCGATTGCCGCATCAAATTTGTTGAAAGTACCTTTCACGTTTGCAATCATCATATGGCGAACAGAAAAATCTACACTACTGTGTGATGCATCAAGAGCCCATTTTGTTTTAGTCATTTTTAAATTCCTCCAGTGTTTATTTTTTTATTATTTTATCTTGAAATCTAAATAATTTAATTCAAGATAAATTATATGGTGCGGACAAATATATTGTCAATTATATTTTATTAATTTTTTTTAAGCTTTTTCTCATACTATCTTTATAAGTTAAATATGGCAGATTGAATTTTCTATAAGGGAAAGGTTGTAGCATATTGAGTGCGGTTTAAGGAAAATAGACAATAAAAAAACGCCCAAAAGGCGTTTTAGATTCATATTGATAAACTACTTGAAAATGTAGAGGGAGCATGATAGAATGACAGTTGGCATAAATTGAATATTATGAGATAGTTTAAAAATTACCTATTATAACATTAACACAATTCAATTCAATTGTCAACAATTGACCAAAACTTACCTGGAGAGTGGTTGGATGAGCGATTTACTAAGCAAAGACTGGCAAATGGAACAAACAAGAGTCACTTCAGTGGTAAATGAAATTGATAAAAAAATAAATAAACTAAAATCAAATGCAGGAAAAGTAGGTGCTGATGTCCTTGAGATTCGAAAGGAATTTTGGGAAGATGTAACCGTCAATTTAGATGAACCTGATGATGTAATCGAGACAGCGGCGAGTATCAAACAACAGGCTGAACTCCTCTCTGAACGTGAGCGGACACATAAACAGTTGGATAAACAGTTGAACACACTTTCAAGGTTAAAGTATTCCCCATACTTTGGACGGATTGATTTTTTAGAAAAAGGGGAAACAGACACGGACCATGTGTACCTTGGAATTGCGTCCTTGATGGATGAACACGATGAAAATTTCTTAATTTATGATTGGCGTGCACCCATATCGAGCCTTTATTATGACTACTCACCAGGCCCAGCTCAATATAAAATCCCAGAAGGTACGATTGAAGGGGATATGAACTTAAAACGTCAATTTATTATTAAAGCCTCAGAGATTAAAGGGATGTTTGATACGGGGGTAACGATTGGAGATGAGATGCTTCAGGAGGTCCTTGGAAACAATGCGAGCACTCAAATGAAAAGCATTGTTGCTACTATTCAACGGGAGCAAAATGAAATCATTCGCAATGAACGTGCAAAAATACTGATCGTTCAAGGGGTTGCCGGGAGTGGTAAAACGTCAGCAGCCCTGCAGAGGGTTGCCTACCTGCTCTATCGTTATCGTGGGACCTTAAATTCAGAAAATATTATGTTATTTTCTCCCAACCCACTATTTAATAGCTATGTGGCCACAGTTTTACCGGAGCTTGGGGAAGAAAATATGCAGCAATCCACCTTTCAGGAATACCTAAATTCTCGTTTGGGGAAGGAGTTTGATGTGGAAGACCCATTTACCCAAATGGAGTATTTGCTAAGTGGCAAGGATGATAGGGGGTATGAGGAAAGAGTAGAGGGGATTCGCTTTAAATCCAGTTTGGACTTTAAGAATATCATCGATCAATATGCAAAAGGATTATCGCAAAAGGGACTAATTTTTAGGGATTTAAAATTTAGAGGAGATGTATTAATTTCTAAAAAGGAGATTCACGATTATTTTTATTCCTTAGAGGATCACATTACGATTCCTAATCGAATGAAGCTTGTTAAAGAATGGTTGTTAAGAGATCTAAAGCGAAAAGTTAGACAAGAGCGCTCGAGGAGTTGGGTGGAGGATGAAATCCAATACCTCGAAAAAGAGGATTTTATGGAGGCATTCAAAAAGCTTCAGGAAAAGAATCAATTTTCCAATAATTCATTTGATGATTTTGAGCAGGAGCAAAAGTTTCTTTCAGAGATGGTCGTAAAAGAGAAGTTCAAGCCTTTATTTACACGAGTAAAAAGTTTGCGGTTTGTCGATGCTCCACGCGTTTATTGCCAGTTATTTAAACAAGTTGAATATATGGATAAAAGCCTGCCAATTGATTGGAAGAATATTTGCAGACAGACGATGGATAAATTAAATGAGAAAATCATTCCATATGAAGATGCCACTCCATATGTGTACCTCCAGGATTTAATTGAAGGTCGTAAGTCTAATACAGCAATACGGCATATTTTTATTGATGAAGCACAAGATTATTCACCATTTCAGTTTGCTTTTATTCAAACTCTATTTCCTTATAGCAAAATGACTTTGCTTGGGGATTTTAATCAAGCAATATTTTCTGGGGCTACTGGTGCGGAAACTGTTCTATCCCACCAAGTCAAAGCAGAGGATGAGGTCGAATCGTTTGTCCTTACCAAAACCTATCGATCCACAAAAGAAATTGTTGACTTTACCAGTACGTTAATTGAAGGTGGAGAAAATATTGAACCCTTTAATCGCAGGGGCAGGAAACCGTTAGTTTCAGTCATTGATGAGGAGGGCAGAACAGGAGTAATTGTAAGAAAAATAAAAGATTTTCAAAATGAAGGACATCGTACCATTGCAGTCATATGCAGGACGTCTGATGAAAGCATAAGGGCCTATCATGCACTTAAAAACGAGATTCCATTGCATCTAATTGAGAAGGGAACAATCTCATATGAAAAAGGGATCCTTGTCATTCCTTCGTATCTAGCGAAAGGGATCGAATTTGATGCAGTAATTTTGTATGATTGTTCTGGGTACAAGGATGAAAGTGAACGGAAATTATTTTATACCGTCTGTACAAGAGCCATGCATGAATTGCATCTGCTTACCACTTCAGGGATTAGCCCTTTAATGGAGAAAACGCCAAACGATACCTACTTATTCGAAAAAACCAATGTAATCTAACAATAAAGAAACTGTATGTCTCATTTAGAAACATACAGTTTCTTTTAGATTATAATTGAAGTATTTTCTTATCAACTTTTATACATGCTATCTACAACAAACTTGGAAACGAGGTATTCACTTGCTAAAGGAACATCGAAGTCTTATTATTTTTCTTCTGCTTTTCTCTATTGTCCTTATTTGGTCAGCGATTCATCCCCATGATCGTTTCACGTGGTGGCTAGAGGTGATTCCGGCACTTTTAGGTGTATTTATATTATTATTAACCTATCGTTTCTTTCAATTTACAACACTGGTTTATTTTTTAGTCCTTGTTCATTCGTCAATCTTATTTATTGGCGGTCACTATACATATGCAGAAATGCCGTTGTTTAATTGGTTTAGAGAAATTTGGGACTTGGACCGCAATTATTATGACCGTCTTGGTCACTTCGCACAAGGGTTTATTCCAGCAATTATTATCCGTGAATTATTGATAAGAACTTCTCCTTTGCGAGATTCCAAATGGCTGCCCGTTACGGTAATCTGTATATGTTTAGCTATTAGTGCAACCTATGAATTAGTCGAATTCACTGTGGCTTTGTTGACAGGAGAAGCAGCAGAGGCTTTCCTTGGAACCCAAGGTGATGTTTGGGATACCCAATGGGACATGCTGTTAGCATTAATTGGCAGTATTATTTCCTACATTACTTTACGTATCATTCATTCGCGGCAGATTCAAAAAATTGTAACGAGTGAATAATCTGAAAAAATCAAAAACCAGCAGAATCCATCTGCTGGTTAATTTTATTTCTTCCATTGTTTTTGAACTTGTTCTAAAGCAAGTTGGAAAATTTTATCCTCTGAAGTTTCACGATTGGTGATGACGTTTGTTAAATAGCTTTTTCCTTCGAAAGTAACAGTTACTTCAACTTGTACCATAAATAAAATCTCCTTTTCAATAATAAAATTTATTGGTTTAATATGTAATTAAAAATTACACAACGATTAAACCTATTTTGCAATTTGAAAAATTATGACATGAATTGTTCATTGAACATTTCTAATGTATTTAGTTTTGATATAATCATGTTAGAGTATCTATAAAATGGAGGTTTCTAATTTCAATGTATTTTGAAGAGGTTAAAAAAGAAACGTTATATATCGCACTCGAAATGATTAATTCGAATCCCCAATATAATATGTTTGAAAATGGTAAAGAGGCCAGAACACTTGCTGATATGGAAGAAGAATTCTTAAATCCTAATTCAATCAGTGCCTTTATTAAGCTTGATGACACGTATATTGGAATAATTGATTACTTACTAGAAAACCCGAAGGACCATTACCCGTGGTTAGGGCTATTACTGCTGCATGGTGATTATCAAGGATATGGGTTCGGTGCACAGGCATTTGCAGTCTACGAAAATGAGATGCTGAAACGAGGTAAGAAAATCGTTAGAATTGGTGTATTAAAAGAGAACTTAAGAGCACAACGCTTTTGGGAAGCATTAGGATTTAATTATTATAATTCAACAACCATGCAAAATGGAAGTGGTATTTTTTGTTACGAAAAATCAATCGGACAATAACATCAAATTGAATGTTACACCTCTAAATACATGAATTGCTCGGCAAAGTGCTGAACTTGATCTTTATCGATTTGATTTTTTTTCAGCAGTGATTCAGCAATGATCACATGTGTCTGAATAGACGCATCTTTTTTTAAATCTCGTATGGACAAATCGCCGTTTAATAAAAGGATTGCTTTTTCTCTAATGTCTTGATTCTTGGATGACTTGTATAATAGATAGGCAATACATGTTACCTTATCCACAATTATCACTCCTCTATAATCAAAAATAACATTTTTTTACTATTTCGACGAGAAGCAACTTTTTTCCTGCTAATATTCTGAAAACTTATTAAAACTCTAGAGATTTTGTTTTTATATAAGAATCTTGTATGAGAACGGTCTATTAATTAGAAAATTCAAATAAATTATAATAAAGAATCTTCGCGGGGGCGGTTGTTAATGTTTGAGTATAAGGAAGAAAAACTTTCTGGTTTTGCGGTGGTTAAAACAATTCCCAAAGATGGATATCATATTAATGACGTAAAATATGAAAGCCCTTTCAAAGGAGAGGTTTCAGCCTACCTATTCATACCGGATCAACTAGGCCCTCTACCTGCAGTCATTTATATGCACCCAAGTCAAGGAGATAGAAAAACATTTTTCTGTGAGGCCCAAATGCTAGCAACCCAGGGCTATATAACCCTGCTCATTGAAGCCCAATACTTAAGAGGGAATAAACAACTAGAGTTGCGAGGAAAGAAAGAGTTTACAAAAACGATTGAGGAAATGGCAGATATTCAAAAATATATTCAAACAGTAATGGATATAAAAAGGGGAGTCACGTTGCTTAGAGAACTAGGAAAGGTGGATGAATCCAAGATCGCCTTTGTCGGCCAAGGCATGGGGGCAGCATGGGGTGGTATTCTTTCTGGTATTGAAAATCGCATAAAAACATTTATTCTGATCTCAGGATATGGACAGGTGTCAGAGATGCAAATGACAAGTGAGCATCCATCAGCCGTGCTAATTCGTGGTTTCCTACCACCTGAACGCTTCGAATTTTTTATTTCGAGTCTTAAGAAATTGGATGCGATTCATTATGTTAAAAATGCTTCGCCAGCATCGATCTTTTTCCAATTTGCTGAAAATGACGAATATATCGGTCGAAACCATGCTAATTCTCTTTATTCAATTGCTAGTTCTCCAAAAAAAATCAGTTGGTATGATACGAATCATGAATTTTCCGACTGCGAAGATGCCTTCTATGACCGGATAGAATGGCTGAATGTGCAATTCTCCGGGCAGAAATCCAAGCTTTTAAAAGAATCGACGCTGACTAAAAAATTACTTTTAAAACGGAAATCTTGTTGAATATTGCTAATTTGATATGATTTTTATATAATATTGAAGGGATAAAAGAAAAACGATGATAGTATTATGGAATATTACCTTTCGTCCCAATGGGATGGGAGGTTTTTTTTACCTTTTTACATAAGATTTAGGAGGAAAACCAATGAAACAGGCCTTAATCAAGGATTTATACAGAAATACCGAAAGCTATATTGATCAAAAAGTAGAATTAACTGGGTGGATTCGGACCATTCGTGATTCCAAAACTTTTGGGTTCATTGAATTAAATGATGGCAGCTTTTTTAAAGGTGTACAGATTGTTTTTGATGAGCAGTTAGCGAACTTTAAGGAAATCGCGAAACTTCCAATCAGCTCATCCATTAGGGTAAAAGGGGATTTTATTCATACTCCTCAAGCAAAGCAGCCTTTTGAAATAAAAGCGACTGACATTGTGATTGAAGGTACGTCAAATGTGGATTATCCATTGCAAAAGAAGAAGCATTCGTTTGAATACTTACGAACAATTGCCCATTTACGGCCAAGGACTAATACATTTTCAGCCGTTTTTCGTGTAAGGTCGCTTGCGTCCTATGCGATTCATAAATTTTTCCAAGATAAAGGGTTTGTGTATGTTCATTCACCAATTATTACCGGCAGTGATACAGAAGGTGCAGGGGAAATGTTCCGAGTAACTACCTTAGATATGGACAATCTTCCGAAAAATGAAGAGGGCAAAACGGATCTTAGCAAGGATTTCTTTAACAAAGAAACCAATTTGACCGTAAGCGGGCAGTTATCGGCAGAAGCGTTTGCATTGGCATTCCGGAATGTCTATACCTTTGGCCCAACATTTAGAGCAGAAAACTCTAACACTGCGCGACATGCGGCGGAATTTTGGATGGTTGAGCCTGAGGTTGCTTTTGCTGAATTGCCGGATATCATGGATTTAGCAGAAGAAATGGTGAAATATGTAATTGGCTATGTATTAGAACAGGCTCCTGAAGAAATGAATTTCTTTAACAGCTTTATTGAAAAAGGTTTACTAGACCGGTTAAATAATGCCTATACGGCAGACTTTGGCCGTGTGACCTATACAGAAGCGATTGATATTTTACGGGAGTCAGGTGAAACGTTTGCCTATCCAGTTGAGTGGGGCCTTGACTTGCAAACCGAGCATGAACGCTATTTAAGTGAAAAGGTATTTAAACGACCTGTATTTGTTACTGATTATCCAAAAGAAATCAAAGCTTTCTATATGAGACTAAATGAAGACAACAAAACAGTTGCTGCAACAGATTTATTAGTACCGGGTATTGGTGAATTGATTGGCGGAAGTCAGCGTGAAGAACGTGAAGAAATCTTAGCAGGTAAAATAAATGAACTTGGCATGACTGAAGAAGATTACTGGTGGTACCTGGAATTAAGGAAGTATGGCGGTACGAAACATTCAGGATATGGTATTGGTTTTGAGCGTTTAATTATGTATCTAACAGGAATGACTAATATTAGGGACGTCATTCCGTTCCCAAGAACAACAGGGAATGCTGAGTTTTAATTAGGCTGTGTTAAACTTGTCTGTTGATTTCCGTTCCAGGCACTTCGCTTTCCGCGGGCGTTGCGGGGAGCCTCCTCGGCGCTTTCAGCGCCTGCGGGGTCTCCCCTGCCCCGTACTCCCGCAGGAGTCTTCGTGCCTTCCACTCCAATCAACAGAGTTCCACAATCAACATTTCCCTTTAAAACAGCCTTTAATTAAAAAGAGAAGACCAGTTTCGAACTGGTCTTCTCTTTTTTGATTATTATTGGTCCTTTAATTCCTCTTCGAAAAAGAATGTTTCCGGGTGTTCCTTAACGATATAAGAATATCTTTTCATGTTTTTTACATATTGTGATTTTAGAATGGTGACGACTTCGCCAGTTTCAATAATATTTACAGATTGTCCGTTTTTGTATAGATTGGTTGAGTTTTTCACTTTTACACCCCTTTACCTATTCCTTATTAAGTATATCATAAAATCCTTAATCCTATTGCTATCTTATTGGATAAGTAAACTCAATTGGAAATCATAAAGCCCACTTCCTTTCAAAACAAAACGTAATGTGTTATGCTTTAAAGAAAGTGAGGTGTCATTTTGACAAATTATAAGGCAAGAAAAAGTAACCTCAAAGAATTACTAGCTAAAAACGGTATGGACTTGGAAAGTTTGGAAAGGAATACAAATATTCCTCAAACTCAACTCAACGACTATCTGTCAAAGAAAGTAATGAACTTAAATACTGCAATGACCATTTCCAAAGAATTGAATTGCCGCATTGAAGATTTATATATTTGGTCTTCAGAGGAGAAAGAAGCATAGAAGCATAAAAAACAGACTCAACATAGAGTCTGTTTTTTTGTATGAAAAAAATAGCACGCATTTTTGCGTACTATTTCTTTGGAATTAAGGGTTTAAGTCACATTCCTTTAAAGGAATTACTTTCGTTTTCTTTGTTAATTTATATCCCACCCAAACAAGTAAGAATAATGGCAGGCCGATGTAGGAGACTAATACTCCATTCCAATCGATATGATCACCCATAAATGCTGAATAGTTTTGTCCTAAAACAACAAATCCACATACAAGAAAAGCAAAGATAGGGCCAAATGGGAAAAGTTTTGATTTATATGGTAATAAGCTCAAATCTTTGCCTTGGGCAATAAAAGCCTTTCGGAAACGATAATGACAAACTGCAATCCCCAGCCAAGCGATAAAGCCGGACATGCCTGAAGCGTTTAACAACCAGATATACACTGTTCCATCACCAAAGAATGAGGCAAGGAAAGCAAGTGTCCCCACCAAAGTTGTTGCAATTAAGGCATTTACTGGAACGCCTCTTTTGTTTAATTTTCCAAGGAATTTAGGAGCTTTACCTTGTCGGGCCAAATCCCAAAGCATACGAGTTGATGCATACATTCCTGAATTTCCTGCCGATAAAACGGCGGTTAAGATTACTGCATTCATGATTGATGCAGCGAAAGCAATTCCTGCCTTTTGGAAAACCAAAGTAAACGGGCTTACAGTAACGTCGCCATTTGCTAAATTGTCATTTGTATAAGGAATAAGAAGCCCGATGACTAAAATCGCCAATACATAAAATAATAAAATACGCCAGAACACCTGCTTCACGGCACGTGGGATGGCTTTTTTTGGATCCTCTGTTTCACCAGCTGCTACACCTAAAAGTTCAGTTCCTTGAAAGGAAAAGCCTGCAGCCATAAAGATGCCTAGCATTGACAAAAATCCACCGTGGAATGGTGCATCACCAATCGTGAAGTTCTTGAAGCCAGGTGCTTCATTACCCATGATACCGAAAATCATTAACGTACCAGTAACAACAAAAATAATAACTGTTACCACTTTAATTAAGGAAAACCAATACTCTGCTTCTCCAAATCCTTTAACAGAAAGGTAGTTTAAGAGAAACATAATCACTAAAAAGATACCGCTCCAGATAAATGAAGGAGTATTTGGGAACCAGAATTTCATGATCATCGTTACCGCAGCTAATTCTGCAGCAATCGTTATGGCCCAGTTATACCAATAGTTCCAGCCGAGCGCAAAACCAAGGGAGGGATCGACAAATTTGGTGGCATACGTACTAAAGCTTCCTGCAACGGGCATATAGGCACCCATTTCAGCTAACCCTTGCATCAAAAAGTAAACCATGACACCAATAACAAGGTAGGATAGGATGGCTCCGCCAGGTCCTGCGCTATGGATTGCGCCGCCGCTAGCAAGAAAAAGTCCCGTTCCAATCGTTCCGCCAAGCGAAATCATGGTGAGATGACGAGATTTTAACCCTCTTTTTAAGTCCGATGGAGCTTTTTCTAGTGTTAAATCACTGGTATATTCAGATTCTTTTAATACTCTAGCTGTTTGCATAGTCTTGACTCCTCTTTTTTCTTTTTTTCGTGAAGGAGTTTGGAATACAAAAATGCCATCGAGGAATAATCGATGGCATTACAATACCCCGCATCATACCTTCCGAAAGATAGCTCAACACGATTAGCTGGTAGAAATAATCGTGACAGTTCTGTTCCTATTTGAAGACAGACCCAGCATGCTTTTTGAAGAGTAAAAGCACACTTCGGCAGTTTTTCCTTTTAAGTAGAGTCATGAATGTCTCTCACATCTCGTCCACTTTACTAATAAAAACCGCGACCTCTACCTCATCGGTTTGATGAGGATTTATCATATGAAATTAAATATATTAATATAGTAAATGAATTTTTATAGATTTGTCAATATGTAATTTTCTAATCAGCAATAAACAGATAATTTGTTTTTTTTAAATTAATTTTTTTATTTTACTTTAAGTGAGAGTATCGGTATTATTTTGAATTAGAATTGATGCCTGTTCGTATTAGGAGGATTTTTACCATGCAGATTGTTGGAATGATATTGGGATCTCTAATTATTGTGGTTGCCTTTAACCTTTTCTTAATCCCACATGAAGTATTGAGCAGTGGATTAAGTGGAATTTCAATGATATTAGGGATGATCTCACCGGTGAATACAGGGGTGGCAAATTTCCTTTTGAATTTTCCTTTGTTAATTATTGGATATAAAATGTTAGGAAAAAGATTTATCGTGAATTCGATCTTTTCGGTTATTGTTATCTCGATAGGATTATATGTAATTCCCGTATTTGCGATCGCAGATGATAGAATTCTTTCATCTATTTTTGGTGGTGCGTTAACGGGCTTAGGTGTCGGAATCGTTTTCCGTTGTTCCGGATCGACTGGGGGATTTGACATTATTGGCATGATCGTAGCAAGAAAAAGGGATTTTCCAATTGGTACTTTACTTTCAGGTATGAATGCGGTAGTTATTATGATTAGTGGATTTTTGTTTGATTGGGATTCTGCACTTTATACCTTAGTATCTATTTTTGTGACAGGTAAAGTAGTCGATGCAATCTATACGGATCATGCAAAATTAACTCTAATGATTATTACAGATAAAGGCGAAGAGATGAGGAATCATTTACTAAAGAATTTGTATCGAGGCTTAACTGTTTTGGACGGTGTTGGCGGATACTCAAATAACCAGCGGAATGTATTGATAACAGTCATTTCCAGATACGAACTTAATGAAGTGAAACACTTAATCACGGAAGTCGATTCGCGTTCCTTTGTTAATATTACAGAAACGATTGAAGTAATGGGGCTGTTTCATCGGCCAAGTCCATAAATAAAGGGTTGCATCTATTAAATGGATGTAACCCTTTTTGTTTCATCGGGATTTTCCTCGTTTTTTTATCCATTTCAATAACACATGGATAACTTCTTCAAGATCCTTCCCAGCTGGAGTTAATTCATATTCCACTTTCTTAGGTGAAGTGGCAATCACCCTTTTAATAATCAATCCTTCATTCTCTAAATCACGCAAGCGTTCGGTTAACAATCGATCAGAGATTCCAGGAATGGAAGTAACAATTTCATGGTATCGCTTCGGGCCCTCCATAAGTGAAAAAATAACGGAGCCCATCCAACGTTTACCAATAAATTCAATCGCATTATGAAAATTGGTACATATATGCTTAATTTCCTCTTCAGAAGGAGTCATACACTTGTGGTTGTTCGGTTCATTCATATAATATCCCTCTTTTTTACTTTTCTAACGATATCATATCATAGTTTATTTTCTTGACGAAAGGTACTTACTAATAGTAAGATGATTATGCACTTACTATTAGTAAGTTAAATTGATTAGGGGGAAATCTCTCATGCAAACTACTTTAACGAAAAGTTTATCTGATGTTATCAAAGAACGTCACTCCGTTAGAAAATATGATTCAACATATAAAATTTCTCAAGAAGAAATAAAAGAAATGTTAAAAGAAGCAACACAAGCACCATCCTCAAGTAATCTACAACCATGGCGTTTTATCGTGATCCAAGACCAAGAGTTAAAAAAGGAACTTAGAGCAGTAGCCAATAATCAAGAACAAGTCGAAACAGCTTCTGCTGTTATTGCTGTCTTAGGTGATAAGGAAATGTATAAAAGCGTGGAAAAAGTATACCAAAGTGCCTTTGAAGCTGGTTTTATGGATGAGGCTAATATGAATCGATTAATTGAAGGTACCAATAAAACCTATCCATTTGCTTCAGAAGAAGTCTTAAAAAATATTGCTTCATTTGATGCTGGTTTAGTGTCAATGCAATTGATGTTGATTGCAAAAGATCGAGGATATGACACCGTTCCCATGGGTGGATTTGATAAAGAAAAATTTGTGAAAATGTTTAATGTTGAAGATCGACTATTTCCAATTGTCCTGATTTCAGTGGGGAAGGCGGCAGCACCTGCTTTTAATACCACTCGTTTGCCGTTGGAAGATGTTTTAATAGAATATAAATAAAAAAGGAGGCGCATGAAAAATTTTCATGCGCCTCAAGGTTTAGTTATTGATATACTTTTCAAATACATACCCGAAATCTTTGACTATATATTGCTTTTTGCTGTCTTCTAACCATTGAAAAGCCGCTTGATTAAGCATTTTGAATTGTACAACCAAATTACTGTCTGCACTTGTCACACGACCTAAAGTAGTGGAGGCAACATCTAAGCTTTGTTTAGCGAACTGAAGAGAAATTTCATTTTCATGTGATATTTCTGAAATTTTAATTAGGGCTTTATATAAATCCTTAATTTCCTCAATATGTTTTTTATGTACATCAATGGAGAAAGGCACGGAGCCAATTTTAAATTTAATTTCGACGTCAAGGTCAACCGTTCCAGCGGTTTCGAGATATACGTCTGAGATTCGGTTGGTAGCATAACTATAACGATGGAGCATCCGTTTTTTGCTAGTTGCACTTGTGCCATCTAAATGGATAAGAGCATTATTGGTAAAGCAATATTCATCTGATTTGGATTTAATAAGAAAATAAATTTTTTCATTGTCTTCATGCATGACATAATCGTCTGCGTCTACCTTGTCATAATTCTCGGGTTTAATAACAGAGCCCACATCACTTAATCCTAAAATATCGGCAGCTACTTTTCCAAACATGAATATCACCCTCACTTTTTTAATTCTCCATCCTTCTTACGAATGGGGGACAATAAAGTTTCATCACTACTCAAAAAACTTTATACGTTAATATTCACATATATAGAAAAAAATTACAACTTGATACTTCCCCTATTATAATGGAAAATACACTATATACATATTAATAATGTAATAGAAGGAGTTGAGGTTATTGCGGCCGATTATTTTAGGGATCTTAGCGGCTTTCTTTTTTGCATTTACGTTTATCCTCAACAGATCGATGGACCAGTCAGGTGGCAGCTGGATTTGGAGTGCTTCTTTAAGGTATTTCTTTATGGTCCCTTTTTTACTTATTATTGTCATTGGAAGAAAAAATCTTAAACCCTTGCTTTGGGATTTGAAAAAAAATCCAGGTGGCTGGCTATTATGGAGTTCGGTTGGCTTTGGATTATTTTATGGTCCTATTTGTTTTTCTGCAGCATATGCCCCAGGGTGGCTCATTGCGGCCACTTGGCAGGTAACCATTATCTCAGGGTCTTTGCTTGCTCCCTTTTTTTACGAAAGGGTTATGACTAAAAAAGGTCCAATCCTGCAAAAGGGAAAAATCCCATTTAAGGGCTTGGGTATGTCATTAATAATCCTACTAGGAATTATCTTGATGCAAATGGAACAAGCCAATCAAATTTCAATTGGTGTGATTTCCCTAGGTATTCTTCCCGTGTTAATTGCTTCATTTGCTTATCCGCTAGGAAACCGAAAAATGATGGATATATGTGGTGGACGGCTGGATGTCTTCCAACGTGTATTAGGGATGACCTTAGCCAGTCTTCCATTATGGATTGTTTTATCGATTTATGGACTATTTACGATTGGTACTCCAAGCAAAGGGCAAATAATCCAATCCGGACTTGTAGCTATAACTTCAGGAGTCATTGCCACGATTTTATTTTTTAAAGCAACTGATCTTGTTAGAGGAAATATGCAGAAACTTGCGGCTGTTGAGGCGACACAATCTGTGGAGGTATTATTCGCTGTAATTGGAGAATTATTATTACTAAACAGCGCCTTCCCGACGCTGCTATCTTGGTGGGGGATGGGATTGGTCATGGTTGGTATGATCCTGCATAGCTTTTTTTCACATAAAAGTAACCAAAAAATTATTCAAAATGGTCAATCGATAAAAATGAATAGTTAGAAATGATTAATCCTTATCAAATAAGCTTGATAAGGATTTTATATTGGTTTTTTAGTGTTATTACCCATTTAAATAGGGACTTAAGACATCAATGGTTTCTTGAATCTTCTTAGCATTTCGCTTATACATTGCTTTTGATTTTTCGCAATCGGTCTCAAGCGAAAAAATCTCTAAATCAGCCTGAATTTTTTTTAAGGTAGCCAGAAGTAGTGGACGTTGTGCGGGAGCTGGAACTTGAATTTTATCATCGTATAGATCTACCGTAAGTTCTCCGTATGAATCCACTTGTCCTAGGAATACATTATCAAGGGTTACGTCTAGTTTTTCTAACTCTGTATATAACCAGCCTCTGCCTTTTCCTGCACATCTTAACGATTCATCAACAATATTTCCATCCATGATAACCGTTTGTGGTTCTTTCTCATTCGGCATTTTCATTTGTAAATCTTTGGGTGTGAGTGGTTGGTTTTCTCTTTTTAATAATGCACTTAAATTTCCGCGCGGTTCTAACACTGCAAATTCTACATCAGCAAATTTAAAAATATTCTTCTGTCTTAGAAGAGCCGATAATTCATCGATGGTATATCTTTCTTTTTTCAAGTTTTCTTCTAAAATTTTTCCGTCCTTAATAACAACAGTACTTTTTCCCTCAGCAAAATCACTAAACTTTTTACTTTTTATAGCTAAGAAATTCACTAGAAAAGTTACGAATCCAAAAACAACAAGTGCCAGTGCACCATGGAACATATTACCTTCCAAACCCGTTACGACTTCTCCAGCAATACTTCCAATGGTAATACCTGCAACATATTCAAAGAATGACAGTTCAGATATTTGTTTCTTACCTAGTACTTTGGTGGTAATAAATAAGAGTACCAAGAAGACTATCGAACGGACTATTATAAAAACCCAATCTGGCATCATTTCTCACCTCAAGATTTATGACCCTTTGTATTGGGGTTCATGTCGTTCAAGTTCTAATACACGATACTGGAGGTCTTTTTTTACTTCTCCAACCGTTAACATGGCTTGATTAAATGTAGCTTGTGCTTCACTATCTAAAGAATTTAGCGCGAAGGAAGCAAGTTGTGCTTCGATTCCATTCATAGTAGCTAGACATTGCTTAACATTTGAAGCGATAGTCACAAGTAAACTTCCTTTCATAAGGGATTCAATATATCAAAAAGGGGTTGGCAAAAATGCCAACCTAAAACTGCATTTTATTGATTATACTGAGGCTCTTCCTTGAGAATCTCTTGAAGGCGCGGTTCAACGCTATCAAGAACAGATTGAGTCTGTTGTGCCGCTTGTTGATAAAGTTGCTTTGCATTTTGGTTATCTGTGGCTAGTGCAAAGGTTTCAAAACTTGCCTGAGCACTTTTTAGTCCTGCCAATGCTTGTTTTACTTGTGTTCCAACTGTCATAAGTAATCCTTCTTTCGTGAAATAATTGAAATACAAAAATAGTATGCGGATAATTCCAGTGGTTATGTATTAATATAATCGAAAAAAATTACCATTTAGCTAAAAAAGGTTATAGAAAAATTCATGATGTTTATGAAACTTTTTGGAAGAGTTCTCGTCAAAAGTATACAGGAAAATAATGGAGGGATATTTTTGCTATCGATAAAGAGAAGTGAGTCGACTGAGGAAAAACATGTAAAACTGGTCGCGTATACGATTATCTTGTACATATGCAGTATTTTTGTGCCGTTTATTGCGGTGCCATCATACCAAAGTATGGTTTATTATTCTCGGTCGCAATGGTTTTTTTCAACGCCATTTTCTGCTTATATCACTTTTATGGGTGGGATGATTTATATCGCAGTCATTTTAACTCTCTACCTTATTTTTAGACAGCGATGGGAAGGTATTTGGTTTAAAGTGGTTTTATGGGCAATGATTCTAGCTAGTATCCCCGCATTTATCTCAAGCTTAACCAACTATTATTATTTGGATAACGAGGGTATTCATTATAATACAATGAAAAGCCTAAAAGAAAAGGAATATAGATGGGATCGTATTTCAAAAGTACATATTCTATACAGAAACCACCAAGGTACAACCAGTTTTTATCAATATCGATTTGAGATGCCAGATGGCAGTGAAATAACGATTCCTAGTAATGATAAATTGGTTGAACATAAATGGCGAGTGGAAAATAAAATAAAAGAAAACAAAATTCCTACTACTGATAATTTTAAAGATCCAATAGTGGATTAATAAAAAAGTCTTCCTTCAAAACCTCTGAAGGAAGACTTTTTTTCATGTAAGCACATGTTCTAAAATAAGTGGCTGCAATGCTTTTGTTTGATCAAAGAAGATAAAACTGTCGTACCGCTGCCCCATGTTCGAGGGAACATAATTACCGAAATGTTCGTATTCTGGCCTGTAAACTACACCGATTGCACGGTGACCAATGGTGGTCGAAAACTCCTGACGGTTCTGATCAGTAAAAAGTAAATATTTATTAGCCGGACTGGTCTTATGCATTAGTGATTCCCAACTGCCTAATTGAGCAGGGGGTACCTGCATGATTTGAACGTCGTTACCCCATTCAGTCGATGCAACTACCGTACCGCTATAGGTTCCAAACCCGACGATGTACACATTTTCCGATCCTTTTTGTTCCCTAATTATTTGTCCGACATTTACCATTCCTTCTTCTTTCATGTCCGTTGCCCTGGCATCACCGACATGGGTATTATGCTCCCAGATGATTGCTTTTCCACGATCTCCATAAAAGTTCATCACGGAGTTGAGCGCTTCTACCATGTGGTGGTCACGGACATTCCAGGATTTAGAGTCACTTTTTACCATTGTCCTGTAATATTCTTCAGCATTTGCAGTAACAAGGGCGTTTACCTCCATATTTAAGCTGCTCTCCTGATTGTCTTCAAATTTCCATTTGTTTCTCTGGATGGAGGCGAGAAGTTCGAGTGCTTCTCTCGTACAGTCTTCAGAGAGATATCCTGCCGAAACAGCATAGGATTCATGATTGCGGTTGAAGGGTTCAAAACACGAAAAAGCTTTTTTCGCGGCTTGCAGGCTCCTGGAATTCGTTTTTTCTAAATAGCGAATAATTTCATCCATACTTTCCCAAAGACTATAGACATCCAAACCATAAAAACCAACTTTTTGAGAAAGATTAGTTTGTTGATTATAATCCTTCAGCCACTCAATAAGTCCGGTCATTTCTTGGTTTGCCCACATCCAAGCAGGCCAGCGATTAAAGCTTTCCAGTACTCTCCGTACGTCGTTCGTCAAATGGTTAAATCCCTTAATGTATTGATTGATACTCTGGCATGAGGGCCAATCACCCTCAACTGCAATAAAAGAGAAGCCTTTTTCTTTAATTAATCTTTTGGATAGCTCTGCTCGGAGTGAATAAAACTCAGAGGTTCCGTGAGAAGATTCCCCAAGGAGGACATATTTTGCATCACCAATTGCATCAATTAATGGATCGAGATCATCAGTTGTGTTAAAAGGTTTCGCATATTTATTAATAGCTTTAAGCATAAGATGTTAAGCATCCTTTCCATTATACTTAAAGATAAGTTACCCCTCACTTCAAACACTTACATATCCAAAAATTCACATATTTGACACTTCTAGTCCGTAAATTAAAAAAGTCCCGTGTTATAATATAAGTGTAAAAGATAGAAATAAACATTCACATCTTAGGAGGCTCAACCATACGTGTTCGTTCCGATTGTGAACGAGTAAGTAATGAGTCTCTATCGATAAACCGAAAATTAGTTTCTTTTGGGAATTTGAATTCCATTAATTCCATGTGAATTAATTCCTTCAACGGAACAAACACACATTAGCTGATTGATTATTGGATCTTGATAGACTAATGTCATGGTTGGGTCTCCTAAGATGTAAATTAAATTCAGGAGTTACTTCATACATTGAGGTAACTCTTTTTTCATTTTGTAAGGAAATAAATAAGCATTTGATTATAATTAGCAGGATGAATCCGATATAATGGAAATAGGAAATTATTTTTGAAAGGGGCCAGATAATGTCGGGAACACAAGAATTGACTTTAATCGAACAGCAGGAAGCAATTATGGCAAAAATTCAGCATCGTAGATTAACGAAGAGGAAGATCATTCAAAGAATTCTTTTAATTACACTTGGTGCAGCCTTAATGGCCATAGGATTAGAAATATTCCTTGTTCCTAATAATGTAATTGATGGTGGTATCACGGGAATCTCTATTATGCTTTCGTACGTAACAGGTTGGAAATTAGGGATGTTCCTCTTTATTCTTAATATACCTTTTTTCTTTATTGGTTATAAACAAATAGGGAAAACCTTCGCCTTATCCACTCTTTATGGAATCATCATACTTTCGATTGGAACCACTTTACTGCATCCCGTCCCAGCTTTTACACAAGATATTCTACTTGCAACGGTATTCGGGGGGATTGCTCTTGGTATTGGAGTCGGATTAGTCATTCGGTATGGAGGCTCGTTGGATGGTACCGAGATTCTAGCGATTCTATTTAATAAAAAGCTCCCTTTTTCTGTTGGGGAAATCATTATGTTTTTTAACCTCTTTATTCTAGCGTGTGCAGGTTTTGTATTCACTTGGGACCGCGCAATGTATTCGCTTATTGCCTATTTTGTAGCTTACAAAACAATTGATATTACCATTACAGGGCTTGATGAATCCAAATCGGTGTGGATCATAAGTGATAATGCAAAACAAATTGGAGACGCAATCATGAATCGTCTCGGTCGTGGTGTAACATATATTAATGGTGAAGGTGCATATTCAGGTGATGATAAAAAAGTTATTTTTTGCGTGATCAATCGTCTTGAGGAAGCAAAATTAAAGGAAATTGTGACTGAAAATGATGATAGTGCCTTTTTAGCAGTAGCGGATATTGCGGAAGTCCGTGGTGGAAGATTTAAGAAAAAAGATATCCATTAGATGCTGCAATCACAATTTCATTCGAATAATCTGATGGAAACAAAGAGCGAAGTATGTATTTTGTCGTTATGGGGAGATTTTTAAGAAGAACTTATGTAGTTTCTTATTGTATTATGTCGGTTATTGCGGAATCGGCGTGGTGATTAGTCGGCGTTTTGTCGTACCTTGCGCTTACCTAGGAAATAAAATTACAAAATATGAATTATTTCCAGAAAAGATGGCAGAAAATCCTGCCATCTTTTTGTGTGGAAAGCGCTTTCTTTGCCAGTTTTAGAATAAAAGCTCGAAAACTTCATTCAATTCATATGCTCTTTTTTCATCCTGCTCTTCTTTAGCATAACTAATTTCTTTCGGAAGTATTTTATTTAGAAAATTGATTTCTTTTTGATTTAAATCTCGAACAAAGGACCCTTCAGAGGTATATTGGCCTTCGGTTAGTTTACGGTAAATATGACCGCCTTCCGAATGATCATCTGTGTAATTTGACAAAATTTCTCGTAAGTAACCCAACGTCTTATCCATTATTTCACCGTTCCTTTCACCTCATATTTTTAGGGCGAGACCTTATTAATATTCATCTGATAAGAAAAAAATTATTAACCGTATTTCTTCAAATAAAAAGCCACTTCACCATTAGAGGAGAGAGGCTTCAATAAATTAAAGTTTTGAGCAGGTTATTATTCGATGGCTTAAAACATCCTGATACTTTAATATGATATTCCCATGTTCATTTAAAATTTGAAATAATTCAGGTTCAAAATTGTTCGAGAAATGAAATTCAGTGGTATTATTACCATGACTTATATTCGTTTTTTCTGTTTTAATAACAATATCTTTGAATCCTGCCTGAATAAATAAATTTCGCCAATCATCTTCCAACAATAAAGAATCCAGAGCATAAAACTTCATTATTTCAGATTCCTCTTGAGGACTTAGTTTTGAGTTAATGGTCATTTCATTGGCAATCAGCCGTCCGCCTTTTTTTAAAACCCGAAAAAATTCACTAATCGCAACAGGTTTGTTAACAAAGGCTAATACAGATTCTGATAAAATAAAATCAAAAGTATCATCTTTAAAGGGAAGTTTTTCAACAGACCCTTGGATTAACTTGATTGGTAAACCTATTGACTGAAATCGATTTTTTGCTTTTTCAATCATGATTGGATTAATCTCCACACCAACTACCTTTGCAAAATAATGCTGATAAAGAAATGCTGCTGTTTGGCCTGTGCCGCAGCCGGCATCTAGGATACGTGACTTATTTGTAATATCTTCATTGGACAAAATATTTTTTGTTAATGGAATTCCACCAGGATGTGCTCCACCCACCCCAAATTTGGCTAAGAAGTCAAAATAAGTTAAACCTCCCATAAATAAAGACACCACCTCATTTATCTTGTAGCAGTTTATGTAAAATATAGGTGAGAGGTTCTTTCAAATTAGTCTGAATAATAAAAGGATAAATAAGTGTGTAATGTAAACTGAAAAGGAACCGACATACCAGTAAATAACTAATTAAGTTCTTATTTCTTGCTATATTCTCTTTTTAATAAGCGCAAATTAAAGAAATGGAAGGGCAGGATCCTTTCCATTTCAATTTGAAGGAGTGCTTTAGATGAAAAAAATGAAAGCTCAACCGTTTCTCAAAATGTTTGCAAGAAAACGTAAAAGTAGAGGAGCAATGTGGGCCTCTCTATTAGGCATTGGTTTAAGTGCTGCTGTTTTTGGAGTGACAAAGGGAAAACGTAGAGACGTTGCACTTCCTTTTAAAAATATGGTAAAAAATTTCACACCTAAAACCAATCTTAATCTAATGGATAATGCTGCATTAACAGAGTTTTCAGAGGAGCTATTAATGAGTGCATTAAATAATAAAAAACAATAAGAAAAAAGTCCGCACATTGGCTGCGGACTTTTTAATATGGTGGAGCTGGGACTTTTTTCGGTATGTAATTAATATTTTCAGAAGAGTATACACTTATTATTAACAGATGGCCTAATGTCCTTGCTCGAATTAATACGGGTTGATTATAGGTATTCTTAAACTCGAAATCGGCTCCATACCAACTAACCGTTGCGTCACGTCCAGGTGGAATATAAGGGACCTTTCTGGAATGAGAAAACCGCTCTACAATCTTGATGCCTGCATTATCTACAGCGTTATATAGGGTTGAGGATACTTGGCAAATTCCACCGCCAATGTCTTCTGAGAATTCTCCTCTTACGATGACCTTGGCACGTAAATAGCCCTTCGCAGCTGTTCTTTTACCAACTACCCTGTTAAAGGAAAATGTTTCACCCGGAAAAACCACCTGGTTGTTAATTGCTTTTGTTGCCAGTTCTATATTGGTAGATCTTTTTTTATTACTGGGATTAAAAGACGTAACATAACGCCCAATTCTCATACTGCGAATATCACTAAGTAATTCGCTATCCACCTTTGGATAAACTGCATGGAAAGGTAATTCCATGACCTTTGCTTGTCTAGAACTAAAAATATAAGCATAAAATTTCTCTGTAAATGCTTGATGATTGATTTGAGACCCGGCTTTTTCTGGAATAATACCACCATATTGATCCAAGCTGGCATTTTTTGGTTCAATGGAAAATTGTTTGTTTAAATTATCCAAAAATCTACTGTACTTTCTAGAATTTAATAATGGCAGGCCGGTTTTGGAATAGGTGAAGTCCTCACGATTAATCGTAGTTACGGTATGGCCGTCCTTGGTGATAGTTAGACGATCTTGTACATTAATAACCGGTTGGGTTAACAGGAAATATCCCATTAACAAAGATAAAATCATACTTAGCAACCCCCTCACTTTAATATTGGTAGAAGTAAGCTAATTCATGTAATCACAAAACAGATTCAATCATTTTTGAAAAATTCAAAAGTAATTTCCTTTTTTTCTTTACAACAATCAAAAAATATAATATTCTCATTATTGAGAATGATAATAATATATAGGAGCTAATTTTATATGATAAATGAATCAACTGCTGACGTTATTTTGCATCCTGTTCGAATGAGAATCATCCAGTATTTAATTAACCAACAACTTACAGCGCAGCAATTAAAAGAATTTCTACCAGATATCCCGCAAGCGTCATTGTATCGCAACTTAAAAAAATTAGTTGAAGCAGAAGTCATTCATATAGTAGATGAAATTCCAATTAGAGGAACAGTCGAAAAAGTTTATTCCATCCATAATCCTGACAAGGTATCCATTGGTCCTGAAGACTTAAATAAGCTTTCAAAAGATGAACATATGAGCCTTTTTATTAAATTTATGGCCAATTTAATGGGCGAATATGATCGATACTTAGATCAAGACAGCATTGATCTAGTTACCGATGGTGTCACATTCCGACAAGCATCCATCCACTTAAATGATGAGGAGTATGTGGAATTTATAAACGAACTTTCAGCTGTTTATCAAAAAGTTATTAAAAACGAACCAAAAGAGGGGAGGAGAAGAAGGACAGTAGCTACAATCGTGATTCCAGAGAAAAAGAAAAATTAAGAAAAATGATAAGTAAGTACAAGTTGATTGGAGTGGAAGGCGGCGAAGACTCCTGCGGGAGTACGGGACAGGGGAGACCCCGCAGGCGCTGAAAGCGTTGAGGAGGCTCCCCGAACCGCCCGCGGAAAGCGAAGCCGGCTGGAACGGAAATCAACTGACTAGTATAATGTAGTTAGCCAAACAAAAAAGACTGTCGATTTTTAACCTCGAATCCTTCGAGATTGTCGACAGTCTGAAATGGTCATCATTTTGATGATCATTTTTTTTGTTTCTGCTGAAAAATTTGTTGAAATATAGTATATTAATAGATGATAACAACAGGATAGAAAAGTGCTAGCAGATTGCTAATGGATATATAGGAGTGAATAACATGTCTGAAAACGAAAGAATTCAATTAAATGTAAGAATTACAAAAGACACTTCGAAGTTGCTAGATGAAATCGTTGAATATTACCAACAAGGATTAAAGCTTGGTCGAATCTATAAAGGAGATGTACTAACAGATATCATTGAAAAGTCGTATGAAGTAATGAACAAGCAAAAAAGATCATTAACAAAAAGGTATTAAAGGGATTTTCGTTAGTTGAGAATGAATACTCTAAAACAATTTAGATCCTCGTTGGTGCTTAAGGGGCATTATTGAATATGATATAATTCTCATTAGACATATAAGAGAATGCGAGGACATAATGTGAAGGGAAAAATTACAGCACAAAGCATCAGTCTATTTGAAAAAAAGGGTTTTACCGAAACGTCCATTCAAGACATCGTTGATTCACTTGGTGTTACAAAGGGAACTTTCTACTATTACTTTTCGAGTAAGGAAGAATTACTAATGGATATCCACCTTGGTTATATAGACGGTTTACTTTATACTCAGAACCATATATTAAATGACACTTCAAAATCATTCAAGGAAAAATTATCTGCGAATGTTTATATGCTAATTACGAATATAACAACCCAAGGTGCGGCTGCTAAAATTTTCTTTCGGGAAATGAATAATTTAAGTCCCGAGCATCTTAAAATAATTGAACAAAAAAGAGACCAATTCCGACTAAACATTGAAGGACTAATTCGTGCCGGTATGGAAAATGGGGAGCTCCGTGCTGATCTAAATGCCCCTATCATTACTATGGGGATTCTTGGTATTACCAATTGGAGTTACCAATGGTTTAATCCAGATGGAAACTGCACAGACGAAGAAGTTGCGGAGATTTTTGTCGAAATGATCTTAAAGGGAATTCAAGACAATTAAAGAAAAAAGGTATAGTACACTATATTTTAAGGGGACTTGAAGTGATTCAAGCCTTTTTTTGTGGAGAAATATTAATAAACTATGAACAAACTATTAATTAGTATAGAAGAATGGTGTTTATAGTTGATATGCTTAAATTTTGAGATAAACTTAATAAAAAGAACATTTTAGGTATTAGTAGGAGTTGAATTATTTTGAGAATTTTAGTGATCGAAGATAATAAAAGTGTCTGTTCCATGATTGAAATGTTTTTTGCCAAAGAAGGGATAGATGGGGAGTTTGTGAATGACGGACTCGAAGGATACAACCGCATTAAAGAAGAGACTTGGGATGCAGCTATTATCGATTGGATGCTCCCGGGTATGGACGGAGTAACCATCTGCCGTAAAATTCGTCAAGAAAATTATACGGTTCCAATCATCATGTTAACAGCCAAAGACAGTGAGTCCGACCAGGTGCTTGGTCTTGAAATGGGTGCGGATGATTATGTGACCAAGCCATTCAGTCCGCTGACATTAATGGCAAGAATTAAGGCAGTAACACGGCGGTTCCAACCCCAAGTACCTAAGGAAAGTGGCGATTTCCTTCAGACAGAACATTTTAAAATTAGCAAAAATACACGAGAAGTGATCGTCGACGGTACCCCGGTCACAAATTTAACACCAAAAGAGTTTGATTTACTTTACTATATGGTTGAACATCCCCGCCAAGTATTCTCAAGGGAGCAACTTCTGGAACGAGTGTGGGGCTATCAGTTTTATGGAGACGAACGAACGGTGGATGTCCATATTAAACGACTTCGGAAAAAAGTTGAAACAACTGCACAGCCATTCTTCCATACAGTATGGGGGGTAGGGTATAAGTTTGATGAGTCAATTAAAACGGATGAAGTTTAGATACATTTACCAACAATTTTTCAGTCATATCAGTATTATAATTGTTGCTTTCTTAGTATTAAGTTTGTTGTTTGCGCATTATGTTGAAAATTTGGTTTATGAAAATAAAGTAAATGAACTGATATCCTACGGGAAGGCGATTCTTTCCGAGATTGATGAATCTCCACAAGCTGCGGACCAAATTATTAATCGTTATAGTTCGGTGTTGACAACAAGAAAAATGAGCTTTAGTATCTTTGATCAATATGGAAAACTATATGCTGTTGGAAAACAGGGTCCAGCAATTGGAGGTTTGTCTGACAAGGATTGGGATCGGATTTCTAAAGGTCGAACCCTTGTGGTAAATAGTGATTTTAAAAGGTTCGGTCAAGAAGGGGTTACCTTTGTTGTTTTACCGTATCTTAATAATGGAACCTTTATAGGTGGAATTCTATTAACCTCACCGATTAGCGGCTCTAGTGCCATGGTTCATCGTGTTAATCAGTATATTATGTACGCCATTATTATTGCGCTTGTTGTTTCCTTTCTGCTTAGCTGGTTTTTATCGAGAATTCATGTGCACCGGATTAAACGTCTTCGTGAAGCAACCTCACTTGTCTCAGCGGGAAATTATCATGTCCACGTTGCATCTTCAAATTTCGATGAGATTGGTGAATTAGCAAATGATTTTAATCATATGGTTAATAAAATTAATACCTCGATGGAGGAAATTGAAAGTCTAGAAAATAGACGAAGACAATTTTTATCGGATGTTTCCCATGAAATGCGGACGCCCTTAACGACTATTAGCGGCGTCATCGAAGGCTTGAAAAATGATATGATTCCAGAGGAAGATAAAGAAAGAGGAATAAATCTTGTAAGTCAAGAAGCAAAAAGACTTATCCGCCTTGTCAATGAAAACTTGGATTATGACAAAATACGCTCCAATCAAATTCGGTTGTACAGAGAAGATATCCAACTCCTTGAGGCATTTGAGATTATTCAAGATCAATTAATGCTGCAAGCAGAGGATAAAAATAATCAGATTCTAATTGAGGCAGAACCAGAAGTTATTGTAAATGCTGACTATGACCGACTGATTCAAATTTTAATTAATATTACCAAAAATAGCATTCAATTTACCACGAACGGGACGATTTGGCTTCGCGGGCGAAAGGAAGGGCAGTCGACCATTATTGAAGTGGAGGATACCGGGATTGGCATTGATCCGAGTGAGATAGAAAACATCTGGCGACGATTCTATAAGGCTGATATCTCTAGGACCAGTAACCCCTATGGAGAATTTGGATTGGGCCTTTCGATTGTTAAGCAATTGGTTCTCCTTCATAATGGGGAAATTAATGTTTTCAGTGAAGAGGGAAAAGGAACAAAATTCGTCATTAAACTATAAAAATTGCGAGAAGCTGTGGGCTGGTGCCTGCAGCTTTTTTGTTCAATAAAGATAAAAATTCGTAGATATTTCTAAAAGCCGTTATAGTTTGTTAATAATTTCTTAAGATTTGCGAGGTAAAGTAAAGACAAGATAAAGAATGCTTAAAGGAGATTGAATGAAATGGATTATAAAAATGATAATGAATTCGATAAAGATCAACCAAATACATCTGATTTAACAGAAATTACAAAAGCAAAAGAACAATTAGAAGAGTCAATCAAAATCAACCATACTGAAGAAAATTCCTATGCAGTGGATGCGACCTTCACAGTGGAAACAAATGATTTTGGGAATCGTGAGGAACAAGAAGCACAATCTGAATTTGAACCTGCAACGAAATCAACAGTAACACCAAGAATGGAACCCACGCGTACAACCAATCAAGTGGATCAGAAGAAAATGAAAAAACGGAACGTAAAGGGTTTTGCCTCCACACTTGCATCTGGGGTAATTGGGTCTGTATTGACATTAGCGATTTTGCCACATACAGACTACATCAAAGATCATTTCCCGAAAGTGGAGTCTCAAGAGGCAATTAGTTCTCAACAAGGTACTGTGGTCAAACCTGTAGTAGCTCAGCCAACAGCGACAACTTCTAATTCGATTGCGGATACAGTTGAAAAGGTATCGAAGGCGATTGTCGGGATTGTCAATTATCAGCAACAACAGAATAATTTTTATGGAAATTCTAGTTCTTCACAAAGTGTGGAAAGCGGTTCGGGGTCGGGAGTTATTTTTCAAAAAAATAATAATACAGCCTATATTGTCACCAATAACCACGTCGTCGAAGGGGCTGCGAAACTAGAAGTATCTTTGTATGACGGTGAAAAAGCCACCGCTGAAGTGGTTGGCACAGATGCTTTAACGGATCTCGCTGTTTTAAAAATTGACGCCAAATACGTGACGGCAACGGCTGATTTCGGTGATTCGTCAACACTTCGTCCGGGCGACCAGGTCTTTGCCATCGGGAACCCGCTTGGACTTGATCTTTCAAGAACAGTCACACAAGGGATTGTGAGTGCAACTAACCGAAGTATTGCCATTACAACCTCTGCAGGAAATTGGGATACCAATGTTATTCAAACCGATGCAGCAATTAATCCTGGGAACAGCGGGGGTGCTTTAATTAACCCACAAGGACAAGTGATTGGCATTAATAGTTTGAAAATTTCAGAGAGTGGTGTCGAAGGGTTAGGCTTTGCGATTCCTAGTAATGATCTAATTCCCATTGTAAATGAATTAATTAAGAATGGTAAAATCGACCGTCCATATCTTGGGGTAGGACTTGCCGATCTTAATCAAGTGGCACAAATGTATTGGCAAAACCTGCCGAGCACAACAAAAGGTGTGATGCTCACAAATATTGAGGCCAATTCAGCAGCTGCAAACGCTGGACTCCAAGTAAAAGATATTATTGTTTCCATGAATGGCACGGAAATTACCAGTTCCTCTGATTTACGAAAATATCTATATACGAAAGTAAACAAGGGGGATGAAATAAAATTGGGAGTTTACCGCGATGGAAAACAAATCACTGTAAATGTGAAACTTGCGGATTAATTGGAGGGAGTATCAAGAAAAATGTCATTTTTAAAACAAAATAAAATCATGGTAATAATCCTATCAGTACTTATTGTAGCGTCAGTAATTTTACTAAGTTTCACCCTTAAGAAGGAGGATACAGTCGCAACGTTTAATGGAGAGGCCATTAGTAAAGACGAGTTATATAGTGAAATGGTCGAAAAGTACGGTCCTGCTACCATGGATAAAATCATTAGCGAAAAAATTGTGGCTGCAGAAGCTAAAAAACAAAAAGTTAGTGTTAAAGATAGTGAACTGAATCAAGAAATTGAAACTCTAAAAGCATCATATGGCGGCGAAGAAGCCTTTAATAAAGCGCTTGAAACTAACAATACTTCTCTAACATACCTAAAACAAGATCTAAAAAATTACTTGACGATTAAAAAATTGCTGGAGCCGGAAATTACCATTACCGATGAGGAAATGAAGACTTATTTTGATGAAAACAAAGATACATTTGCCCAAGCCGAGCAAATTAAAGCAAGTCATATTCTCGTTGCTGATGAGAAAACCGCGAATGAGGTCAAAGAAAAGTTAAACGATGGCGGAGATTTTGCAAAGTTAGCGAAAGAATATTCGAC
This sequence comes from Neobacillus sp. MER 74, assembly GCF_023714155.1. Lineage (NCBI taxonomy): Bacteria > Bacillati > Bacillota > Bacilli > Caryophanales > Bacillaceae > Neobacillus > Neobacillus sp. MER 74. The sequence continues at coordinate 13,421 of NZ_JAMAUV010000021.1, read as the reverse complement.
CGATGAGAGTACGAAGGATGCTGGAGGCGACCTTGGTTATTTTGCAAAAGGTACCATGGTCACAGAATTTGATGATGCTGCATTTGGCCTTGCCGTCGGAGAAGTTAGTAAGCCTGTAAAGACAAAGTATGGGTACCATATTATTAAAGTAGAGGCTAAAAAGAAGGGAAAAGAAGCAAATTATAATGAAAGTAAGGCTAAAATAAAAGAAACATTACTAGATCAGAAAATTGACACTGAGTACGGAACATGGCTAGAGAAAAAGAGGAAGAGTTATGATATTAAGAATACCTTAGAAAAAGTCTAACCTAATGGTCACGAGGTGAATAACAAGATGAATCGGGTCGGGAAATTTGCAGCGAATGATACAGTAGATGATCTTGAACTAATGCATATGGTTTTTGAACTTCCTGAAAAGGATAAAATGATTATGTGGTCAGAGGGCTATATTGATCTTGTGATTGAGAAGTTGCCTGAGTATGCCCGAGATGTATTGGAGAATCGCAAGGAAAAGTGGGAAGATACGAAAGCTTATTATGAAAAGAAGATTGAAGATATTATTAACCAGGAAGAGTTTAAATTGATGCAAAAGGGCGAACGGAAGGAGTTCGCCCTTTTTGTCAAGGATCGGTATCCAGAGTACCAATCATTATTATTTTTGATCTATGATGGTAATCTAAAAGAAGATGACTTTAGGAAGTTTGTCTATCGCAGAAGGCAAGGATCTCGTAAAAAGTACCTTCATTAAATGGGGATTGGCGAAAAAAAAGTGTCAAGTAAGCGAAATAACACGGAAAAATGGCGAAATAACTTTTCAATTTGGCGAAATCCACCCGAGGATCCGCGAAATAACCGCCCCAAGCGGCGAAATCTGAATTCCTAACCTTTAGATTAATCAGAAAAAAATAGGCTTGCAATCGGTATCAGAACTATTTACAATGAAACTAACTAATTGGAAACGGAGGTGGAGAAGAGATGAAACGTTCTATTTATGCACGGTTAGTTTGGCTGGAAGCACTCAATATTTATCGTGCAATTTTTCATGGTGTAATTTTCAAAGGGGGTAGTCTGCCCTTTTTTCAAAATTACAAAATGAATATGGAACGATAACACATCTCTTTACCCACTTTAAATAAGCAGGAAGAGAGTGCGCAAATCTGCACTCTTTTTTCATGCCTAATTTTAACTAGCCGCGGGTCATAAAAGATGCCCGCGGCTTTTTTATTTGGAAGAGAGTGTTCATCTTAATTTATATAAATAAGGAGAATGAACATGATTATTTGCAGTGTAAACCATATTACCAAATCATTTGGCGGAAATATAATTTTTAAAGATCTATCCTTTGAAGTACAAGAAGGAAACAGGATTGGCTTTGTTGGGCGTAATGGCGGTGGTAAAACAACGTTATTAAAGCTATTAGCCAACCAAGAATCGGTTGATGAAGGGGTTATCCATTGGAAAAAGGGGTTGAAGATTGGTTACTTGGCCCAGATACCTGATTTCAAGGAACTAACAAGTAAAGAAGTGCTAAAAACAGCATTTGAGCAATTAACAGCCACCGAAACTAAGCTTCGACAATTAGAAGTTGAAATGGGAGATGAAGCTGCACCAGGACACCTCCAAAGATTAATGAATCAATATGGAAAGCTCCAGGATGAATTTATCTTAAATGGCGGGTATGAAATGGATGCCCAATTGGATAGGATTGCAAACGGGTTGAATATTACCGACCTGCTTGATAAACCCTTCTCATCATTAAGCGGCGGAGAAAAAACAAAAGTTGGATTGGGTTTGAGTTTATTGAAAAATCCTGAGCTTCTTCTGCTAGATGAACCGACCAACCATTTAGATATGAAAGCGATTGAATGGCTGGGGGCCTTTCTAAAGGAATATACAGGAACGATTATTCTCATCTCACATGACCGTTACTTTTTAGATGAAGTGGTCACGAAAGTGCTGGAAATGGAAGATGGAGAAATCGAACTGTATCATACGAATTTCAGCGGTTATGTGAAAGAAAAAGAAGAACGGCTCTTAAGAGAATTTCAGGAATATCAAGAACAACAGAAAAAAATTAAAAAAATGAAAGAAGCAATAAAGCGTCTCCGTGACTGGGCGAACCGCTCCAATCCACCAAGTGCTGCCCTTCATAAACGGGCGACCAATATGCAGAGGGCACTGGATCGAATTGAAAAACTAGACCGCCCAAAAATAGACGTCAAAAAAATGGCGATTGATTTCGAAGCCCATGATCGAAGCGGTAAAGATGTAATCGTCATAGAGGACGTTGCAAAGAGTTTTGGAAGGAAGAACTTGTTTGACAAAGTAAACATGCTCGTACAATATAAGGACCGAACTGCAATTGTCGGGGAAAATGGTACCGGTAAATCCACACTGTTAAAAATGATTCTGAAGGAAATGGAGCCAGATAAAGGTGTTGTCAAGGTGGGCAGCAATGTAAAGGCAGGTTATCTGTCACAACATGTCTTTACGGATATTGGCGAACAACAGCTGATTGACCTGTTTCGGTCTGAAGTCGTCGTCAATGAAGGAGAGGCTCGTCATATTTTAGCGCGTTTTTTATTTTACGGACCAGCCGTTTTTCGGAAGGTTAGTCAACTGAGCGGCGGGGAGAGAATGAGACTTAGACTTGCCCAGTTGATGTACCAGGATATTAATCTTTTGATTCTGGATGAACCAACCAATCATCTCGATATTGATTCCTGTGAGGTGTTAGAGGAAGCGCTTGAACAGTTTAATGGCACTATTTTAGCTGTTTCCCATGACCGATATTTTCTCAATAAATTGTTTAAGAAAATATACTGGCTCCAGGATGGGACTGTTCGCTATTTCGACGGGAATTATGATTGGGCAAAAAGCAAATTGGAAGAAACAATCCAGATAAAACAGCCGGAAAGGCCAGTGTTGACGAAAACTTCCTCACCTAAGGCATCAAAAGTGGGAGAAGTGGGGTCAGCCTTGATTGAGGAAAAAATTGAGCAAATTGAATCGGAAATTCAGATTTTAAAACAAAAACTTAGTGAGGAATGTGAACTTGAATTGCTGCAAAGAATTTATCTTGAATTAGAGGAACGGGAACATAAACGTGATAGTCTCTACCAACAGCTAGAAGAAATTATCTAAAAAGAAATAGCTCCCCTTCAACATTTGGGGAGCTGCAATGGAGTCGCAAGTTTGCGGCTTCTTTTTTGTGGTAGAAATAACTTTTCGAAAGGGGTGCTTTTTCTTATAATTAGAGATGTTTCTCTCATAAAGGATGGGTTGGTATGAATATTCATTTTTCTTTAAAGCAAGTATCGCTCCTTTTAATCGTTACCTTGACAGGGGTGGTTTGGTCAGTCATCTTTCATCATCCGCTAGTCATAGGATTTTTTCCAGGCTATCTCGTACTTACTTGGTTGGCTGCGAGAAAAAAATTACGTTTAAAACAGATTCTACATATTAGTATTTTGGGTGTGAATAAAACTAGAATTGTCATCTTAATCCTATTTCTGGTGAGTTTTTTACTGCCGTCTTGGTATTTAGCAGGGACTATTCAGCAGATGGTGGAAATTGCTCTGCATTTTATTGTTCCAAATCATTTTTTTGTCTTATCCTTTCTCTGTGCCATGGTATTTTCCATGCTGCTAGGAACAACAGTCGGGACTTTAAGTGCAATTGGCATACCAATCATTGGAACGGCCATCGTTCTGAAACTTCCCGTCGAATTGGTGGCAGGCGCCTTGGTTTCAGGTGCATTTGTAGGAGATAGAACTTCCCCATTTTCAAGCGCCCACCAACTATTGTCACATACAGTTGAATTGCCCTTAAAAAGACAATGGAAAGCAATGCTTTTTACTACGCTAGCCGCTATTTTTCTATGCTTTTGCTTTTATGGAGCGGCGGACTATCTATTCCTAGGTACGGCTGGTTCAAAGCAGCAACTTGTAAGTTGGAATGATCTTTCTCTCATTAAATTTATCCCACCGTTTATCTTAATTATATTTGTCCTTTTAAGAATTAGTATCGTTTATGCTTTTTTAACAAGTATTCTATCAGCAGCATCCATTGCACTTTTCAGTGGATCTTCATGGCCAAAACTCGTATTCTCATTGTGGCATGGAATCGAGGGTCTAGGCGGTGGGTTCCTTCATATGTATGAATTGCTACTATTTCTAGCTTTAGCAGGTGCATATAATGGACTTTTGGAAGAAATGAATGTCATTCAGCCCTATTTAGATAGATGGTTACAATCATCCCGCACGCTTACTGGCGACACACTAAAAACAATGCTGGCGACATTTTTAATCACGTTAATCGCAGCAAATCAAACATTGCCAATTATCCTCACCGGCAGATCCTTCCTTCCGCATTGGTCTAATACCTATGGTAAAGAAGAGTTAGCCCGAGTTATGGGGGATTCCACCATGTTGTTTCCGGGGGTGGTGCCCTGGAGTGTGCTTGCCATCATGTGCAGTACTATTGTTGGAATACCAATTATGGCATACCTTCCATTTGCCCTTTTTTTATGGATTTTACCCATTTTAACGATTCTAGTATCCTTAGTAAAACAAGCACGAAAATCTAAGGAAAAGCAGACAGTAATAGCCTAAAATGGAGTCCGATGCGACTCCTTTTCTGCATCCAATATTAATCACTCCGAATGAAGTCCTTAAATCTTTCATATATGTGGTAGTAAAGAATTTGGACAAGGGATGATCAGATGCTGAAAAAGTTTGCGATAATAGGGTTCGGAAGTACGATGATCGGGATTGGTATTAATGGGTTTATTCTGCCATTACATATCATTAATGGAGGATTTTTTGGTATCAGCCTGCTGCTAAAATATATTTTGGGTTTTAAAGTTGGGATGACATTTATCTTACTAAATATTCCTGTTTACATGTACGCATACAAATCAGATCCCGAGTATTTTTTTAATGGTGTGATGGGAGCAATCTGTTCCGGAATTATGATTGAATTGCTGGTGCCATTGAATGGAATGTTTCATTTGTCCGTCCTTAGCAGTGTGATTATAGGAGCTGTAATCATTGGGAGCGGGGTTGGGGTGATGCTCCGAAATCATATTAGTCCAGGCGGAATGGATCTGCTGGCCCTGCTTATTGCAAAATGGTCTAGAATGAATGTTGGGTTAATTATGTTTGTGATGGATGCTGTTATAATTATTACCGGTTTGTTCCTGCTGCAAGATGTGAAACTTTTTTATTCGCTTGTTATCGTTGCAATAGTGGGACTTTTGGCAAGTCTGATTACCACTAGGAACATTGAGTAGAATGTAATAAAGTAAAAATTACACATTAGGGGTAAGATGAGTAAATATAAACAAGCTTGTTAATAAGGAGGTATACGATGGAACCTCTCAGAGATCTTCTCGAGGAAAATTTAAAGATTTTATTTGTTGGTTTTAATCCAAGCATTCGCTCTAGTGAACTTGGGCATCATTATGCAAGTCCAAACAATCGTTTTTGGAAGATATTGTACGATTCAGGGTTAACACCACGGAAATATGAAGCAATGGAAGATGCGAAGCTTTTAGATTTAGGATTTGGATCTACAAATATTGTAGAAAGGCCTACAAAGGCAGCGGATGAAATTACCAAAGGAGAGTATAGAGAGGGAAGTGAGATCTTAAAGAAGAAGATCGATCAGTTTAAGCCAAAGATTGTCTGCTTTGTTGGAAAAGGAGTCTATCAGCAATACAGTGGGTTAAAAGTAATTCAGTGGGGAAGACAAACCACTAGCATTGTTCCAGGGGTTGTCGATTTCGTAGCGCCATCTTCTAGTGGTCTAGTACGTATGAAGTTGGAGGAAATTATTAATATCTATAAAGAGCTTGTCCCTCTGCTATCGGAATAAAACATCGTCGGGTGATGCTCCCCGGCGATGTTTTTTATACTTCGAATTTATTCTTATAGTGGGACAAGGCGATAAGAGGAAAAATATAGCGATAGCTGTGATAGTGAATGTAAAAACCACCGGCCATACCTTGCCCCTTCGGATAAGCGGTAGTCCAATCTTCTTTTTCGAGGGAAGTTAATAAATAGGTGATTCCGTTTCTTATTTGTTCTGTAGGTTCTTCTGAAGCAGCAATCAAGGTATCAAGTGCCCAGGCAGTGTGTGTTAAGGTGCTAAATCCTAATGGCACATAAGCCTTTTTGCTATCACTATGGCATGACTCACCCCAGCCGCCATCTATATTCTGAATACCATCTAACCATTTTACGGATTTTTGGATAGCTGCATGATTAGAAGGAATCCCAGCGGCAAGTAACCCTGTAAGGGCTCCCCATGTTCCATAAAGATAACAAATTCCCCATCTACCATACCAAGACCCATCCTTCAATTGATTACTTAACAGCCATTCCACCCCTTTATGGATTGCTTTATGGTCCCTAGATAGATTCGTGTAATTCCCCAAAAACTCTAGCGTTCGCCCCGTAATGTCAGCGCAAGATGGATCTGTTAGCAAAAATTCTCCTTTTTCAATGGGGAGAAATTCGAATAATTTTGTATCAGTATTTTTTTCAAACGCTCCCCAGCCGCCATCGTCATTTTGCATCGATAAAAGCCAGTTAAGGCCCCGGTCCCAGACATGCCTTTCAAGAGGATTCATTCTCGAAATAGACCGAAGTGATGCTGTTGTATCGTCAACATCTGGATTCATCGTATTGACATCTGAAAATCCCCATCCTCCTGGCAATGTCTTTGGATTATGAATGACCCAATCACCAAATTTATGATGCTGCCGGTTTAAAAGATATTGATTGGCCATTGTCACCATTGGGTCATCTGAGGCGACCCCGGCTGATTGCAGAGCATAACCAATCAATGAAGTATTCCAGACATTTGCTGTTGTGTACTGCATATGGGGATGGCCGTTGATATCGCATTTCATCGCAAGCAACCCATTCACAGCCTTGGTGATTACGGGATCTGTTTTCTTGTACCCATGGGACAGCAGAGCAAATATCATTAAAAAGGTGCAACTGTAATAACTATAAAAAGTGCCGTCGGGTTCGAGGTGGTTCAGCATGTAGTTCTTAGCCCGTTCGACCGCTAACTGATGGAGTTGTTCAGGTAAGCCCATTAATCTTTTAACTCCATCCTTGATAAATGAAAGCAGGGAACGGTATTCCGAGGAGCGAAACCAGAGATTTTCCTGTTGCCGGTGTAAATATAGTTCCGAAAGATTAGGGCTCATTGACGTTTTAATAAAAAACTTTTTATCAGCAAGTAGAATAATTGGTGTTAGATTGGCTCGCCCAAAGACAGAAAAGGAATAAAAATTAATTGGAAAATAATGTGGCAGGAGGATAAATTCAATGGGAAGAGGTGAAAAATCTGGCCAAATATATTGTCCTGTTAAAGAAAGCATCACTTTGGTAAAGATACTTACTTCTTCTATGCCGCCTTTGGATAAAATAAATTTTTTCGCCGCTCGCAAACGCATGTCATCCTTCTTGGCATACCCTGAATACAACAATGCGTAATAGGCTTCCACGGTGGCGGTCAAGTTGCCTTCGCCCTCATCGTAGAAAAGCTTCCAAGCCCCATTCTTTTCTTGCTTACTAAAAATCCTCGCCACCAAGCCTCGAATTAATTCTTCATCATTTAATTCCAATGTCCGCAATAAAATGATCATATAGGCATCTGTTGACAATCCTGTTTCAAAAGGGTAATTCCATGATCCGTCGGGAGATTGGTCTGCTCGGAGCCTTTCAATAAGCCAATCGATGCCCTTGCTAGTATTAATCATAGGTATTTCTCATTCCTCTCCCAGAAATCTATACTCATTCATACATATTCCATTGGTGGAAGGAGAATTCGTATAGGAGGTCATGAGCCATTTTTTTTACGAGAAATCGCCAAAAAACCACACTAGAAATGATTAGAGAAGAATTAAAAAATAAGAGCAACCAAGCAGTGGTGCCGCCGAAACTTACGGTAGCAGATGGTGCGCTTTTAGAACAAATAAGAGAAAAGACAGCCGTGCATAACCTAAATAATGTGACTAGAACAAAAGCTTATCTTGAATTTTACCTCTTGCATCCCGAAATCCATTGGGCATTCCTTGGACATATGGTTTCCCGTAATGGCGGCTGGAACATGACCGACTTAAAGGGAGAATTTCTCACCCGTTTGCTCTCGAAAAAAGATAGTGAAACCTTTTTTGCCTTTTTAGAGCGTGGGAATTGGCTGATTTTCCAAGATGTATACCCGCAATTTTTGCTGTATCAGGAGAGTTTAAGGCAAAATAAACCATTATTTTATTTATGTTCTTATCTCCATATTTCAACCTTCATGGAAACCATTTGGAATCAATTTTGGCATACCCAAGAAGCCTATATCCTTGCCATCGCCCTGGTTATCAATGAACAAAGTTATTTGGAGAAACGAGTGGTTCAAAATCCGCTTTACCAAAAGGGTGTGTTAAATAAATTCGAATTTATCCTCCAAGATTTGCTTTCATTTAACCATATTCTTTTTCCTTATGGAAAAAAGAACCTAGCAGGGCAAACACTCCATCAGTTTGAGTCATTACATGAGCGTATTCTACTTGGAAAAAGATTATATACGATCCTTTTTAAAAACAGGGAGCGATTAAAACAAGTAGTAGACTGGGCAAAAAACCATCCGCATACCGGATCAAGGAAGGATTACTGGCCGCATATTTTTAATAACGTTAACGAAGGGACTCCAGGATTTGCCTATCAAACACGTTTAAAAGCCTGTCAGCTTAGACCGCGGGCAAGAAAAATATATAGTCCAGCCCTTCAATTCGCTTGGAAGAATGTCAGCCAAACGGAGGCTGAAAAAGGGGATTGGTTTGAAGATGATCATGTGGTGGATTATTTAATTGAGGACCATGAAAAAATAGACGGGGAGATAATACATGAATACTGTAAAACACTTGAACGACTCGAACTCGCAGCCATCGCGAAAAAAGCCATTTCGATTTTGGACTAACCCTTCCGTTGTAACGGTGTTTTTAGCAACCTTGCTTGCGACGTATTTAGATCTATATTTAGTAGGTAAAGGCATATATAAGTTTCCAATGAGGCCAATCTCAAATGTTTTCTCCATTAATATTGGATTTACACTTGTGGTGATACCGGTGTTTATTTTCGTTTTCCTACGGGTTATGGACCGGTTGAATAAATGGGGGAAGGCAGGAGTAATCTTATTCATCAGTCTTTTTATGCCCATCTTTGAAAGGTTTGCGGAATTGTTGGGATGGTTTGAACACGCTGAGAACTGGAAACACCTTAATTCGTTTTTTGGCTACCTGCTATTTTTAGCCTTTATTTATTCTTTTTACACCTGGATGGCAAAACAAAAAGGTTAACAGACAAAAAGCCGAGATTTTTCATCTCGGCTTTTGCGATGTAACCATTAGTTACACCTTGCCCCTTCCGTCCGTACAGTGGTTAAGTGTCCCGCAACAAGCGAATGTTCGGAAGGGGTACTATTATATTACCACTACAAACTTAGAAATATAACCAATCATCGAAAATTGGGGTGCGAAACTTTCTTTTCTTATTTGAAAAGTGTATGATAATAATGATTTTTACATAAAGGAGTGTTTTTTAATGGCTAAAAAAGGATACATAGTAATGGAAAATGGAGAAAAGATGGAGCTTGAATTTTACCCTAATGAAGCTCCAGGTACAGTTGCGAATTTTGAAAAATTAGCTAACGAAGGTTTTTACAATGGTGTGGTTTTCCATCGTGTCATCCCTGGCTTTGTAAGCCAAGGAGGAGATCCGACGGGAACTGGGATGGGTGGCCCCGGCTACACTATTAATTGTGAAACAGAAGGAAATCCTCACAAGCATGTTCCAGGTTCATTATCAATGGCGCATGCAGGTAAAAATACAGGGGGCAGCCAGTTCTTTATCGTTCATGAATCACAACCACATTTAAATGGTGTTCACACTGTTTTTGGTCAAGTGACATCAGGACTAGAGACTGCTCTTAAAATGAAAAATGGTGACAAAATGAAAGAAGTTAAAGTATTTGATGAGGAGTAATCCTTAGAAGGGAGAGCAGCTTTGCTCTCTCTTTTTTTTGTCTAATTTATGATTGGATAGGGTAAATTAACCTCAAAAGTCAAATTGGGGGTTATTTATGAAGAAATTTGTTTTCATACTCATTCCATTCCTGTTTTTTTCCTTTCAATTAATAGCTAAACCCCAAAAGACAGAAGCTAAAAATTTGCAGGCTGCGATTATTATTGACGATTTTGGCGGCGGGACAGGTGGGGTCCGGGACTTCCTTGAAGGAGATATACCGATTACTGCTGCAGTCAAGCCATTTACCGAGCACTCGAAGGAACATGCCAAATGGGCACATAAATACGGCATCGAAGTAATGATTCATTTATCAATGGAACCGAAAAGAGGGAAAAGATCCTGGCTTGGACCAAGGCCAATCACGAATGATCTTTCAGCAGCAGAAGTAAAACAAATTGTCGAGGATGCAATAAAGGATGTTCCATATGCTGTCGGAATCAATAACCATATGGGTTCCCTTGCCGTTGAAAATGAACAAATTGTTCGCGCAATCGTTGAGGTGGCTAAGAAAAAAAGATTATATATCATCGATAGTGCGACGAGCCCAAAGACAAAATTCCCGAAAATAGCCAAAGAGCTAGGTGTTCCCATCCTTAAAAGGGATGTATTTTTAGACGACATTTCCTCCTCTTCACACGTATACAAACAAATGATTAGACTAGCAAAGGTTACTGAAATTAAAGGTACAGGAATTGCAATTGGGCATGTTGGTATTACAGGAAAGGTATGTTCGATTGGTGTTTTTCAATCGATAGATGAATTCGAAAAACGAAATATAAAAATTGTCCCTGCCTCTGACCTGTTTTCCGGCAAGGCAGCAGAAAAATACTTTATACCATTAAAAAAGGGCAGTTAACCACTGCCTTTTATTTCGCGTTCATTCTACTTTCACAATTGCACCATTACTGATAAAATGTCTCCTATCAAAAACAAATTAATAATTAGTAACTAAGGGAGAAGGAATCGCAAAAAATGAAATTAGTATCATGGAATGTCAATGGGCTTAGAGCGTGTGTTAAAAAAGGGTTTTTGGATTATTTTCAGGAAGTTAATGCAGACATCTTTTGTGTGCAGGAAACGAAACTGCAAGAAGGGCAAATTAATTTGGAGTTGGATGGTTATCACCAATATTGGAACTATGCAATCAAGAAAGGATATTCCGGTACTGCCGTTTTTACAAAAAACAAACCACTTTCCGTTCGGTATGGCGTTGGGGCAGATGAATCTGAAGACGAAGGTAGAATACTTACCTTAGAATTTGATGATTTTTTCTTAGTTAATGTTTATACCCCAAATTCACAAAGAGATTTAGCTCGAATTAATTTTAGATTGGAATGGGAAGATCGAATTCTTCAACATATAAAAGATCTAGATCAACTGAAACCAGTGGTCCTATGTGGGGACCTGAATGTTGCTCATCAGGAAATTGATTTGCGCAATCCTAAATCAAATCTAGGCAATTCTGGCTTTACGGAAGAAGAACGCGGGAAAATGACTGCCTTACTGGCTGAGGGGTTTGTCGACAGCTACCGCTATTTTCATCCTGATCAAGAGGGCGCTTATACCTGGTGGTCTTATATGGCTAAAGTCCGGGAAAGAAATATTGGCTGGCGAATTGACTATTTTATTGTCTCTGAAAAGTTACGTGAGCGACTTAAGAATGTGGACATTCATTGTAATGTAATGGGAAGCGACCATTGTCCAATCCTATTAGAAATCAATTGATTTAATACAATTAGGTTTTCTTATGGTAAATCATAAAATACCTGTCATTTTCTTTATGAAGTAGCTGCATTATAGTTGAATTATAGAAAGTTACGGAAAGGGGAAATGACATGGATAGTAAAAAAGATGTAAAACATCAGTTTGGAAAAAGTGCTGATTCCTATGTGAGTAGTGCCATCCACAAGGATGGGAATGACTTGCAAAAACTTGTCCAATTGGCGACGTTCACTGGCGAAGAAGACTTACTGGATATTGCTACTGGCGGAGGACATACTGCTAATACGTTTGCTCCTCTGCTTAAGAAAGTCACAGCTTTGGATTTAACTCCGGAAATGTTAAAAGCAGCAGAAAAATTTATTCGAGCTAATGGTCATTTAAATGTTGATTTTAAAATAGGGGATGCAGAAAATCTTCCTTTTTCAGATGGAGTATTTGATATTGTTACCTGTCGGATTGCCCCGCACCATTTTCTTAACATAAATAAATTTGTTCAGGAAGTTCATCGGGTGTTAAAGCCATCTGGTCAGTTTTTACTTGATGATAATGTTGTTCCAGAAGAAGATGACTATGACTTATTTTATAATACGGTCGAAAAATGCCGGGACTACAGTCATTTTCGCGCTTGGAAAAAGAGTGAATGGCTCCACATGCTTGAGGTGAATGGATTTGAGGTTCATGAAATACATCGATTTGAAAAAACATTCCAATATGAGTCTTGGTGTAATCGAATGAATTTACCAGAGAATGAAAAAGATAAGTTATCCAACTACATCCAAAACTCCTCTCAAAAAGTAAAAGAGAAATTCAGGGTGTCAATTGCGGATGATCAGGTCATCTCATTTCAAGGTGAAGCAGTTATTATGAAGGTATTAAAAAGGTAAAAAACCTTTGCAGAAAGAGGGATTTCTCTTTTTGCAAAGGTTTTTTGCCATTTAAACATCGTTCAAAGCTGTTCCAATCACATCAAATTCCGGCATTTTCTCTTCCAAAACCGATTGATTTAATTGCTCTTGTTCACTAGGAGCAACGAATCCATTTTCATCCTCTTTTTTCATGAAGTCCATACTCACTTTCATGTCATCTCCTTTTGCAAAACACAAGTACAAAAGTATTTTTTCCTATAAAAAGTAATCTAAACCTAATTATTTATCTTTTCTATAGGTATGTTATTAACAATGATAATTGCAAGTCCAATAATTTCTTCAGAACCATTCAATTCAAATTAAAAAGATTGAAAGAAAATGGTTGACGAATAGTTAATGGGGTAGTATGATATTCATTGTCGCTGAAACGAAATAACTAATTTAAAGATTTAAAAAGGTAATTTCGAAATGAAGTTGACGATGTTTAATTGTTATGTTAAAATAACAAATGTCGCTAATCACTCGATTGGCTGACGAAAGATTAATAGACTTGTTCTTTGAAAACTAAACAAACAAAATCGTGCAAACAAACAATAACTTTTAGTTTTGAATATGAAACTAAGCCAACGTAACAAATGAGCTAATCAACTTTCTTGGAGAGTTTGATCCTGGCTCAGGACGAACGCTGGCGGCGTGCCTAATACATGCAAGTCGAGCGAGACTCTTCGGAGTCTAGCGG
>NZ_JAMAUV010000020.1:0-70585 GCF_023714155.1 Neobacillus sp. MER 74 | reverse complement strand
ATGGTCTGGCAATTATGGCGAGAAGGTCACACCCGTTCCCATACCGAACACGGAAGTTAAGCTTCTCAGCGCCGATGGTAGTTGGGACACGCGTCCCTGTGAGAGTAGGACGTTGCCAGGCTGTAATATTATTGTTCCGCAGTAGCTCAGTGGTAGAGCTATCGGCTGTTAACCGATCGGTCGTAGGTTCGAGTCCTACCTGCGGAGCCATTTTTATGTAAACTAAGTTTAGCTGTGCTTCCATAGCTCAGTAGGTAGAGCACTTCCATGGTAAGGAAGAGGTCAGCGGTTCGAGCCCGCTTGGAAGCTTACCTATTTTAATAATAGTATGGCCCCTTGGTCAAGCGGTTAAGACACCTCCCTTTCACGGAGGTAACACGGGTTCGAGTCCCGTAGGGGTCACCATAACTTTTTCACGTTAGTGAAAATAACTTTCATTTATTTGGAGGATTAGCTCAGCTGGGAGAGCATCTGCCTTACAAGCAGAGGGTCGGCGGTTCGATCCCGTCATCCTCCACCATAATTTTATTATGTAAACCTATGCCGGGGTAGCTCAATTGGTAGAGCAACTGACTTGTAATCAGTAGGTTGGGGGTTCAAGTCCTCTCGCCGGCACCATTTTTTAAAATTTAATATGGAGGGGTAGCGAAGTGGCTAAACGCGGCGGACTGTAAATCCGCTCCCTCCGGGTTCGGCGGTTCGAATCCGTCCCCCTCCACCATTATATTTTTAAAAAAGTTGGTCATACTAGATATTATCACATCATTATTGGGCTATAGCCAAGCGGTAAGGCATCGCACTTTGACTGCGACATGCGTTGGTTCAAATCCAGCTAGCCCAGCCAGAGAGCCATTAGCTCAGTTGGTAGAGCATCTGACTTTTAATCAGAGGGTCGAAGGTTCGAGTCCTTCATGGCTCATATAGGAAAAGCAAAAAACTTTGGATAAACTTCCAAAGTTTTTTTTGCTTTTCTTACGTATATTCATACATTATTTTGTCGAGTTGAGTCATCGGTATGAAAGCGGTTAAAATAGAATCATATTGGGGTAGGAGGAATTATTATGAACAAGCTTTCGATTATTGGAATGCCGATGGATTTAGGACAAATGAGACGTGGGGTGGACATGGGGCCAAGTGCGATCCGTTATGCGGGGGTAGTTGAACGCCTAAAGCCGCTATTTGATGAAATACATGATTTAGGGGATATTCCAATTGGAAGACCTGAAGTAGTAGTTGATAAAGAATCCAATTTACGAAATTTAGATTTAGTTGCGGAAAAAAGTGCTTTACTTGCTGAAAAAGTAGATGCTGCTGTGGAGTCTGGTGCATTTCCACTCGTTCTTGGCGGTGATCATAGTATCGCAATTGGTACTTTAGCAGGTGTATCTAAACATTATAAAAACCTTGGAGTAATTTGGTATGATGCCCATGGTGATTTAAATACGGCTGAAACAAGTCCCACAGGTAATATCCACGGAATGCCTCTAGCCGTCAGTATCGGGTTAGGTCACAGCAAGTTAACCGATATAGGCGGATATGGTCCAAAAGTAAAACCAGAGAATGTAGTCATTATTGGTGCAAGGGCGCTGGATGATGGAGAAAAAGAATTAATTAAAGAAATAGGTATCAAGGTTTATACAATGCATGAAATAGACCGAATGGGGATGGCCGCAGTAATGGAGGAAACAATTGCCTACCTTAAGGATAAAACAGATGGTGTTCATTTATCACTTGATCTAGATGGTTTAGATCCTAATGATGCTCCAGGCGTTGGTACACCAGTTATTGGTGGAATCAGTTACCGTGAAAGTCATCTTGCCATGGAGATGTTAGAAGAGGCAAAAATTATTACCTCTGCAGAATTTGTTGAAGTAAACCCTATTTTAGATGAAAAAAATAAAACAGCTAAAGTTGCTGTTGAGCTAATGGGCTCATTATTCGGGGAAAAATTATTATAAAAAAAACAGCTTAGAGTCAAGCCCATTATTATGTGTAAATTCATTCCTATGAAAAACAATTCTAAGCAGCTTATTTATTTTTTGGTGTACTGGAAGGGGGGTACCCCCCTTCCAGTACACCAAAAATTCGCGCTTCGCGGTTGCTATTTCTTCTCTTCTTGGTCCCGAATTATTCTTCTTCCTACTTCCTCGGCATAGTCCATTAAAACTGCCCCAATTAATCGGAATGCGGATTGTGTATTAGGGAATATTCTAATTACCTTCTCTCTTCTCCGGACTTCCTCATTAATTCTTTCTAACGAGTTTGTACTTCGAATATGCTTATGGTATTTTGGTTTCTCATTTAGATGTTGAATGGCATCTTCGAAGCCTTCTTCTAATATCTCTATAGCTTTTTCTAGTTTTGGATTAGCTCCAAATTGCTCAATGAACTCATTTTTATATCTTCTTGCCTCTTCAACTGTGGCTACCTCAAATATTCTTTTTAAACCCATTTTCTCTTCGTCCATGCCTTTTTTTGGCATATGCGTAATGATATTCTTTTTGAAATGCACCGTGCATCTTTGCCAGGAGGATCCAACAAACTCTGTACCAATGGCAGACTTTAACCCTTTGTGTGCGTCTGAAATAACTAACTTAGGTGATTGTAGTCCTCTTGACTTTAGGTACTGGAAAAATCGTTGCCAGGATTCAGTGCTCTCCCCGTGGTCTACTCTCAAACCTAGGATTTCACGTCTATTGTTTTGGTCAACGGCCGTTGCGATATAAACAGCTTTAGAAACGACACGATTATGTTCTCTTACTTTGATATACATGGCATCTGCGAAGATATAAGGGTAGTACATCGTATTCAGAGGTCGACTTGCCCATTTATTCACTACAGGATCTAGCTTTTCTGTAATCGTGGATACAAATGATTTAGACACCTTTTGCCCACAGAGTTGTTCAACGATTTTGGAAACTTTTCTTGTGGAGACCCCATTTACCACCATTTCAAGCATGGCTAATACGAGAGCTTGGTCACAACGAGCATATTGTTCAAACACAGTAGTGGAAAAGTCTCCACTACGAGTACGTGGTACTCGAAGAGTAATTTTTCCAATGCTAATTAATAAATCACGATCATAGTATCCGTTGCGGTAGTCACGTCGTAAATTAGAACGTTCATAGGATCCGGCTTGCAAGAACTCATCACGTTCTTTTTCCATAAAAGAATTCAATACCAAGACGATAGACGCTTTAATGACAGCATCTATATTAGAGTTCATAACAGAATCTTTTAAATCATCAATATTTAGGTTAAACTGTACTTGAGTCATAATTAATTCCTCCACATTGTTTTCGTCGCTGATAACATTGTTGACAATAGGAATTAATTTGACTCGTTTTCTTTTTACACAATTATACGGACTCAACCCAGCTTAGTCGAGTAGTTAACGGCAAAAGTAAAATAAGCGGAGCTTTTCCGGTTAAAAGCAGAATGGAGTTCATTTTGTGGTAAATAAGCGGAGTTTTTCCGTTTAAGCAAAGCAAAATCCCCCATTTTAGCATTTTTTGAGTAAATAGACGGAATTTCTCCGGCTATTTACTCATTTTTTTATACTCATTTCAAATTAGGCGGAATTTTTCCGTCTAATTCTCAGCTCGCCTGCTTTACCTAATCCCCCAAACCGAACCGAAAAGTGCACCCCGTCATCTAATAAAAAAGCACCCGAAATCGGACAGCTGCACATCATCTGTGCGGCTGTTTTTTTATTTTTAGCTTATTATTAAACCTTTTAGGATATTTTTGTTAATATTAAAGGTGTTGTAAATTTTTTTCGTTTTTAAACGAAACTTTTCTGTTATCGATACGTATTATCGGTTAGCAGCAACGGAGCTGAGGTAACTTAATGGATGCAATAGTAAAAAAGAGAATAAAGCAAGTAATCAAGGGAGACCAGGATGCCTTTGGTGAAATTGTTGAATTATATAAAAACAGTATTTATCAACTTTGTTTTCGCATGCTTGGTAATCGCCATGAAGCAGAGGATATTGCACAGGAAGCTTTTATCCGTGCCTTTGTTAATATCAAATCCTTTAATCAAGATTTGAAATTTTCAACCTGGCTGTTTCGGATTGCTACCAATCTGTGTATTGACCGAATGCGTAAAAAGAAACCCGATCATTATTTAGATGCTGAAGTTGCAGGGACAGACGGCTTAACCATGTACTCACAGATCTCTTCCAACACACCGCTGCCTGAGACGGAGTTAGAAAGTTTAGAACTGCAAGAAACCGTCCAAAACGAGATCTTAAAACTGCCTGACAAATATCGGTCAGCCATTGTTTTGAAATATATGGAAGAGCTCTCCTTGAATGAAATTAGTGAAATTCTTGAATTACCCCTGGGGACGGTTAAAACAAGAATTCACCGGGGACGAGAAGCACTTAGACAACAATTAAGATATGTATGATGAGAGGTGAAACTGTCAATGTGTCCAGAGCAAATCATCGAGCTAATGCATGAATACTTAGATGAGGAAATTACACCCGAACATGAACAAACCCTAAGAGAACACCTCCAAAGTTGTAAGGATTGTGAAGCAGTATTTAATGAATTAAAAAAGACGATTGCTTTTGTAAGAAGCGTCTCATATATGCAAGCGCCTGATAATTTTACCGCTAATGTATTGGCACGTTTACCAAAAGAGAAGAGAAAGATTGGAATGCAGCGCTGGATAAAAAACCATCCCATGCTTGCAGCTGCCTCATTATTTCTCGTATTAATGATGGGCAGTCTCTTTTCGACATGGAATGAAGATCGCGAATTTTCGGTTACAAAGCAAAAAAATTTAGTGGTTCAAAATAATACGGTCATCGTTCCTAAAGGTGAAACAGTCAAAGGCGATGTCATCGTCCGGAATGGTAAATTAAAAATTGAAGGCGAAGTCCAAGGGGATGTAACCGTCATAAATGGTGAAAAGTATTTGGCTTCGGCAGGACATGTAACGGGGCAAATTGATGAAGTTAATGAAGTGTTTGATTGGATTTGGTACCATATTAAAAAGACTACACATGATGTTGTTCAAATTTTTGAGAACCAACCAGAAACTAAATAAAAAACAAATCACTCTGTCTGAGTGATTTGTTTTTTTACGAAGATACATATAATAGGTACAAGTGGTATTTATGATATAATAAATAGGTTGTATTTTATATGTGATAAAGAAAATTACGGAGGAAGAACAATGCCGTTTGCTGATTTCGAAATATGGAAGTATTTAGCTAGTATTGTTGATATTGTCCTCGTATGGTATGTCATTTACAAGTTGATCAATGTGATTAGAGGAACGAAGGCCGTTCAATTACTAAAGGGCATTCTCGTTATTCTTTTAGGCAGAGTTGTCAGCGAGTTTCTAGGCTTCCAAACGTTGAGCTGGATGATGGAACAGGCGATAACATACGGGTTTCTTGCGATTATTATCATTTTTCAACCTGAACTCAGGAGAGCCCTTGAGCAATTAGGCAGGGGGAAGTTCTTCTCGAGAAGCAGTACTTTGGATGATGAAGGTCCGGAAAAGGCAGTTGAAGCGATTGTCAAGGCAACCGATTATATGGCAAAGCGCCGTATTGGAGCGTTAATCTCTATTGAAAGAGAAACAGGAATGGGCGATTACATAGAAACTGGTATCCAGTTACATTCAAATATTTCCTCAGAATTGCTCATTAATATCTTTATCCCGAATACGCCGCTTCATGATGGTGCGGTTATTATTCAGAAAAATAATGTCGCTGCAGCCGCCTGCTATCTTCCTTTATCCGAAAGTCCATTTATTTCGAAGGAGCTTGGAACGAGGCACCGTGCAGCATTGGGTATCAGCGAAGTCACAGATAGTTTAACTGTCGTTGTATCGGAAGAGACCGGTAATATTTCGCTTACAAAGAATGGGGAACTTCACCGTTCAATCAATCTTGATGAATTAAAGGAATTACTTACGAGTGAATTGTTAATTAACATCAAACCGAAACAAGCTTCTTCAGCTCGTTGGAACTGGAGGGGGAAAAATAATGGATAAATGGATGGATAATCCCTGGTTTATAAAAATCCTAGCTTTGCTATTAGCTGTTCTTCTCTATTCCTCTGTCCCACATACAGGGAAAAAGATAACAGACGTCAATGTTCCAGGAGAACAATCCACGGCCACGATCACTAATATTCCTGTTAATGTTTATTATGATACTGAAAATTTAGTCGTGTCTGGGATTCCAAGCAATGTTGAAATCACCTTAAAGGGTCCACTGACGCACATCCAGACGGCAAAGGCCTTAAAAAACTTTGAAGTGTATGTAGATTTAACAAAGGCCAAAGTTGGAAAACAGAAGGTGAAAGTAAAGGTTAGAAATCTATCAGATAAATTGACGGCAACGGTGAAACCAAGTAGTGTGACTGTTTCTGTCCAAGAGAAGATTACCAAGGAATTTAAGGTAGAGGCAGAATTTAATAAGAATCAAATTGATGAGGGGTATTCAGCAGGTATCCCTGTGGTTGAACCTAATAAGGTAAAGATTACAGGCGCAAAAAATATCGTTGACCGGATTAGCTATGTTAAGGCAACTCTAGAAACAAGAAATAAACTAAAAGATACGATTACTGATGAAGCTGACATCCAGGTACTTGATAAAGATCTAAATAAGTTAAATGTTCAAGTGGAACCTAATACGGTTAAAATTACAATTCCAGTGAAAAGCAACACAAAGACTGTGCCAATCAATATTGTTAGAAATGGAACCGCCCCAGAGGGAGTGACAATTGAGTCGATTGAAATCGATAAAAAAGAAGCAACCGTCTACGGGAGTGAAAGTGTTCTAAATAATACTGAAAGAGTCCGCGTGGAAGTAGATCTTAGCAAAATTACCGATAATACCACATTGACATTGCCTGTCATCATTTCAAATGGGATTACCAAGGTGACACCGCAATTGGTAAAAGCAACGGTTGTAGTCAAAAAGGAAGAAGAAAAAACCCTTTCGGATGTACCTGTAACCATTAAAGGATTATCCGATGAATATGAGGCTACCATTAATGATCCTGAAAATCAGTTGATTGATATACTAGTTAACGGCCCCGCTTCAAAAGTTACTCGCGTTAAGGCTGAAGACTTTAATGTCTTTATCGATGTGTCTAACCTTGAAGAAGGGGATCATGAAGTAGACATTCATGTTGACGGTCCTTCTGCAGTAGAATGGAAACCAGCTAAATCATCAGCGAAAATTACGATCCATAAAATTAATGCATAAAATCCAGCAATACACATGTTGAAGGAGAGATTTTTAAAATGGGAAAATATTTCGGTACCGATGGGGTACGTGGAGTAGCAAATAGTGAATTAACACCGGAACTTGCTTTTAAATTAGGACGATTTGGCGGATATGTTTTAACAAAGGACAAGGATCGTCCTAAAGTCCTCATCGGACGTGATACTCGTATATCTGGGCATATGTTAGAAGGAGCACTGGTAGCGGGGTTACTATCTATTGGAGCGGAAGTTATGCGTTTGGGGGTTATTTCTACTCCAGGTGTTTCATATTTAACAAAAGCCTTAGGTGCACAAGCAGGTGTTATGATTTCTGCTTCCCATAATCCAGTCGCCGATAATGGAATTAAATTTTTTGGTCCGGATGGCTTTAAACTCTCTGATGAGCAGGAGTTAGAAATTGAAGAACTTATTGATATGCCAGAGGATCAGCTGCCTCGACCAGTCGGTTCAGAACTTGGGCAAGTCATGGATTATTTCGAAGGCGGTCAAAAATACCTGCAATACTTGAAAAATAGTGTCGATGAAGATTTTTCTGGGATCCATATTGCTTTAGATTGTGCGCATGGGGCGACATCTTCGTTAGCCGCACATTTATTTGCTGATTTGGATGCAGATCTCTCCACCATGGGAGCTTCTCCGAATGGGTTAAATATCAATGCGGGTGTCGGTTCCACACACCCTGAAGCATTAGCCGCTTTAGTGAAAGAAAAAGGTGCAGATGTGGGTCTTTCTTTTGACGGTGATGGTGACCGTTTAATTGCCATTGATGAAAATGGATCAATCGTGGATGGCGACCAAATCATGTATATTTGTGGTAAATATCTAAAAGAACAAGGTCGACTAAAACATGGAACCATTGTTTCAACTGTTATGAGCAATCTCGGCTTCTATAAAGCACTAGAAGCTCATGGAATCCATAGTGTACCGACAGCTGTGGGTGACCGTTATGTTGTCGAAGAAATGAAGAAAAATGGATTTAATCTTGGCGGAGAACAATCCGGCCATATTATCTTCCTAGACTATAACACCACTGGGGATGGCTTATTATCAGGATTGCAGTTAGTTAACATTATGAAGGTTACGGGGAAGAAGTTATCTGAACTGGCTGGTGAAATGAAGAAATTCCCTCAGAAACTTGTCAATGTGAGAGTAACCGACAAACACCATGTAACCGATAATGCACAAGTAAAAGGGGTTATTGAGCAGGTTGAAGCTGAAATGGCCGGAGACGGTAGAATTCTCGTGCGGCCATCTGGAACAGAACCACTTGTCCGTGTTATGGCAGAAGCACCAACAGAGGAATTATGTGAATCCTATGTAAACCGAATTGTAGCAGTAGTCAAGGAAGAAATGGAATTAAAAGAAGAATAGAACCCATATAATATGCATAAGGGAACGGTCTCCTTCCTTTATGCATATTTTATTATGTATGAATGATGACGAATTCCTGTTTTTGGTTGACGGGGACACGTAATCATAGTAGTATTAATTTGCTTTGTTTCTTAAAGCAAAATACTGCATAATTTCAACGAAAGGCGGGGAGTGAGAACATAAGAGTTACCATAAAAAAAAAGCGCCTGGACTAACCTAATGTGGTGGGTTAGTTGACGAGGAGGAGGAGTATCGAATGTTCGGCGGATACCTCCCGGTTGAAGACGCACAACCGAAAATTTCTTCTTTAAAACACAGAGGCAACTTTGTGCACAAAGAGAAGAAAATGCGCATACTAACAGTAATGCAAAAAGGGTATAGACAGATACCTTAAAAACAGAGATAAGGGGGCAAGCATTAGCCTCCAAAGCATTCTTGCCCCCTATATCAGGGAGGAACTAGAAAATGTGTGGAATCGTAGGATATATCGGAAATAATGATACAAAAGAAATTTTATTAAAAGGCTTAGAAAAGCTTGAGTATAGAGGTTATGATTCAGCAGGCATAGCAGTTATGAACAAAAATGGAGTTCATGTTTTTAAGGAAAAAGGCCGTATAGCTGATTTACGTCAAATCGTTGATGAAAATATTGCGGCAAATGTGGGAATTGGTCATACCCGTTGGGCAACACATGGTGTTCCTAGTAAGGTAAATTCTCATCCACATCAAAGTGCTTCAGGTCGGTTTACCTTAGTTCATAACGGGGTAATTGAGAACTATGACCTTTTAAAGCGTGAATATTTAGCTGATGTCTCGTTCACGAGCGAAACAGATACAGAAGTTATTGTTCAGCTGATTGAATTATTTGTCAGCCAAGGATCAGAGGTTTTAGAGTCATTCCGTAAAACCCTAGAGCTGTTACACGGTTCATATGCGCTTGCGTTATTAGATGCACAAGACAACGAAACCATTTATGTGGCAAAAAACAAAAGTCCCCTTCTTGTCGGATTAGGAAATGACTTTAATGTGATTGCCAGCGACGCAATGGCAATGATTCAAGTTACGAATCAATACCTGGAATTAATGGATAAAGAAGTTGTCCTTGTTTCGAAGGATGAAGTGACCATTCAAAATCTTAATGGTGAAATTATCAGTCGAAAGCCATATACAGCGGAACTGGATGCAAGTGACATCGAAAAGGGTACGTACCCTCACTATATGTTAAAAGAGATTGATGAGCAGCCGCTTGTGATGCGTAAGATTATACAAACGTACCAAAATACTCAGGGTGAATTAACCATTGATGATGAGATCATTGCGGCCGTGAATAAATCAGACCGGATTTATATTGTAGCAGCAGGAACCTCTTACCATGCAGGGCTTGTCGGTAAGCAGTTCATTGAAAACATTGCCAAAGTTCCTGTCGAAGTGCATATTGCTAGTGAATTTGTTTACAATATGCCGCTTCTTACAGAAAAGCCTTTGTTTATTTTCATTTCACAAAGTGGAGAAACGGCCGACAGCCGTGCAGTGCTTGTTAAAGTAAAAGAATTAGGTTACCCAACTTTAACAATTACAAATGTCCCAGGCTCAACACTTTCTCGTGAAGCGGATTATACACTTTTGCTTCATGCAGGTCCTGAAATTGCCGTTGCTTCTTCGAAAGCATACACTGCACAACTTGCTGTACTTGCCATTTTGGCTGAGGTAACAGCTAAGAGCCAAAACATCGACGTTGAGATGGATTTAGTCCATGAACTAGGAATTATCGCAAATGCAATGGAAGTGCTATGTGACTCTAAAGAGTTGATTGAGCACATTTCAAGAGAATTCTTATCAGTAACAAGGAATGCTTTCTTCATCGGCCGCGGTGTTGACTATTATGTAGGTTTAGAAGGTGCCTTGAAGCTGAAGGAAATTTCGTATATCCAAGCTGAGGGCTTTGCAGGTGGAGAATTAAAGCACGGAACGATTGCCTTAATCGAAGAGGGCACACCAGTAATCGCTCTTGCCACCCAAGAAAGTGTAAACTTAAGCATCCGTGGAAATGTGAAAGAGGTTGCTGCACGTGGAGCAAGCACTTGTATCATTTCAATGAAGGGCTTAAATATGGACGAAGATAGCTTCGTCATCCCAGAAGTCCATGAATTATTAACACCACTTATCTCTGTTATACCAATGCAGTTAATTGCTTACTACGCCGCTCTGCACCGTGATTGTGACGTGGATAAACCGCGTAACCTTGCGAAATCGGTAACGGTGGAGTAATAAGTCTGTCCTAAGAAACTGTTGTGTTGAAAGACAAAAAAGTCGGGAACTGAACAAAAAAGTCGGGAACCGTACAAAAAAGTTGGGAACTGGACAAAAAAGTCAGGAACCGACTGAAGAATTGTCAATCAACAATTATGTAAGATCGAACTAGTAAGACTCAATCCAATTTCAGGATTGGGTCTTTTTTTGTCAAGCAGGAAGTCTTGAAAAATATATGAATTAAGAATTGGTTGTATAATGATTTTTAATTGATAAAGAATATTAATGTTAAAATAAGAGTATAGATTGTGAAAGAATGTACTTAAACTAACGGTGCAGTTTACTTGAAGAAGGTTTATTGATTCCTCTACCGAATTGGTTAATATAAATAATAAAAATAGAGGTGCTTAATGGATATTTTGTATGATGATAAATATCATCTGCATTTAGGTTATTACGAGGATAATTGTGATTATGAGTCGATTGCTTTTAAAAGAAAATATGAGGACATTTGGGACATTTTCTTTGATTTTAAAGGGTATGGGCTTGAAAATATTACCTCAGAGAACGAAACAACATTAGAACCATTTGGAACAAGAATTTTTTCAATCTCCAATAAAGAAGTTGATTATGATATTGGAGTACAGAAGTTTAGGCAATGGTTATCCATTAATAAAATTATTTAAATAGTTGGTTAATGAAGATAATCTCTGCGGCAATCCTGTTTTTGTTCTTCAACTAAAGAAGCAGGTTAGTGAAAGAAGGAAATCTATATAAAAGAGGAGAAATATTATTTTATAATAAAATAGGGGTTGATGATTTGAACTTTCGGACTATTGATATTGAAAAAGATAAGGATATGATTATTAAATTCAGAAAAGATTCTTATGTTGTAAGTTTTGGGACTGAAGAAGGTTTTGGGGATGAAATAGCTTATATTAATCGGATTAGAGAACGAGTCAATAAATTCCCTAATGGACAGGTAATCATTGAAGAAGACAATAAACCAATTGGGCAAATGGAACTTCAAATTCAGGAATTCAGTGGAAATGAAATTGGCTATGTAAATTTATTCTATCTTATACCAGAATATCGCAGTAAAGGACTTGGAAAGGAATTAATTTGCTACGCAGAAAATTTTTTCAGAAAATCAAATGTATCTGAATATCATTTACGGGTTTCTCCTGATAATCAAAGAGCCATTCGTTTATATACTAAATCTGGAATGGTGATGGTATGCGAAGAGGATGAAGAGTATCTGGTATGGAGAATGAGAAAATTATTGTAAAATCATTTTATTATTTTAATAAATATAGGTTGATATAAGAGCTTGCCCTTTCCTCTTCAACTATCCTGAAAAATAGTAATTGGGAAAGGGCATTTTGGCAATACGAAACTAAATCCTATAAGATCCATTTTTTTTTTAAGATCTGGGTCTCGAATTTTAGATATAGTTTTTTGACCATAATTACGCTATTGCTTCAACAGTTACTTTACAACCAAGAGTCTCTAATCGTTTGATAGATTGCTTAATTACGATTTCTTTCTTTCGTCGGTCGAAGTAATCTGCACCCAACTCAATATAGGGTACTCTTCTGTTTAACATGTGATATGCAATTGTTAATATGGTATGTCCAACCGCGACTGCTGCGCGTTTTTTACCAACTCGTGCTGCTAAACGTTGGTATTGGGAAGCAAGATAGGTGTTTTTTGTTCTTGCTGCCGAATGTGCTGCTTCAACAAGTGCTGCTCGTAGTTTTTTATTACCTTTTCTGGTTTTTCCGGACTTTTTTTTTCCAGCACTTTCATTGTTACCCGGAACCATTCCAGCCCATGAACATAAATGAGGAGCCGAAGGAAACTGGTTTGAAATATCTATGCCAATTCCGATTTCAGCCAAAAGTTGTTCGGCGTGACTTCTGCCAATTCCAGGGATAGAATCAAGCAATTCAATATCTTCTTCATAAGGCTGCATGCGTTGCTGGACTTCTTCACTTAACAGTTCAATCTGTTGATCCATAAAGTCAATGTGTGAAAGTTGAGTTTTTAACATCATCTTTTGATGGGGTCCAACGGATCCTACTAAAGCACGTTCTAAATCACCCTTTTTTTTCTTCAAGCCCCTCTTAGCTAAGCTTGATAATGTTTGTGGATCATTTATACCGTTAATAATCGCTTCAATCATTGCTCGACCTGAGACACCCATAATGTCAGTCGCAACTGAAGAAAGTTTAATATTAGCACCTTCTAGAACCTTTTGGATTCTACTAATCTCCCTAGCCCTTTCTTCGATTAGACTACGACGGTATCGAACTAACTCACGTAGTTCTCTTTGTTCCCGATTAGGGATATAACTGTGTTGAAGAAGACCATGGCGTAGCAATTTCGCAATCCATTCCGCATCTTTTACATCAGTTTTACGTCCGGGAACAGCCTTAATATGAGCAGCATTTACAACCATCGGTTGTATTTCTTCTAGTTCTAGTAGATTGTAAATTGGTTTCCAATAAACACCTGTACTTTCCATGGCAACATGAGTACATCGCTTATTTTTAATCCAATCTACCAATTGGAAAAGGTCATTTGTCATAGTACCAAATGTTTCGATTTCTTTTCCTTTTGGAGTAATCGCGCAAGCGGTAATACTCTTTTTGTGAACATCAAGTCCGCAACAGTGATTGAATACAACATCCATTGTTAAAACCCTTCCAAGGCTGAAATAAATTAAGGCTGGTGCAACAACCATATAAGATTAATCTATCCTGCGTGCTTCTCATTTGAGAGCAACAATTTGTGGTGCACCTGGTCGTAGTGAATCAGTCTACCATGCGGGCTTAAAAGCACCATAGTTGAACGACCTTCCTTCGCCAGCCATATTAATAGGATTGACAGGAGGCAGGGGAGCTAGACTAGTATAAAAAACATTTTCATTCATTTGATGGTGCCGCAACGCGGCATGGGTGTCTACCATGAAAATTAACTTCTGTGACATCCGAAAAATGGCAATACTTAAATAGACGCAGCTCATTCATCTTTTTAAAAAAGGGGAGGAGCGTCTAATCGATGGTGTATATGTACTTGATTAATGGATTAGGAGGCTTCTGTTATTGTAACCGTATAACCTAAGTTTTCTAGTCTTCGAACCGAATGCCGTACAATAGATACTTGTCTTTGCTTATCAAAATAATCTTCGCCTAAGTCAACGTACATTTCTTTTCGGGTTAGAAGGTAATATGCGATTCGCAACATCGCATGGGCGACTACAATTGCTGCCTTTTTCTTTCCCTTTCGTCCAGCTGTGCGTCTATACAGTGCACCGAGATAGTTTTTTGAACCTCTTACTGATTGAGCTGCTTCTGTTAATGCGGATCTTAAATACTTATTTCCCTTTTTTGATCTGCTAGATTTTCTTTTTCCTGCGCTTTCATTGTGTCCAGGGACCAAGGCTGCCCATGAACACAAATGTGCGGCAGTCGGGAATTGGTTTCCAACATCCGTACCAATTTCAGCTAAGATTTGTTCAGCCATTCTTGTGGCGATACCAGGAATGGAATCGAGTCGTTCTATATCTTCTTGATATGTGCTTACTCTTTGCGCTATCTCTTGGTCTAACATTTCAATTTGCTCAGTTAGAAAATCAATGTGAGTTAAAATCGTTTTTAACATTAAGCGTTGGTGTGGGTTTACATAGCCCTGAAGTGCCAATTCAAGTTCTTCTTTTTTCTTTTTCATTGTACGACGAGCGAAGTTTGCTAGTTTTTCAGGATCTTCTTCACCATCTGCGATTGCTCGAAGCATATCTTTCGATGAAACACCCATAATATCAGATACAACAGAACCTAGTTTAATGTTGGCTCCTTCTAAAACCTTTTGAATCCTATTATGTTGTCTGGCGCGTTCTTCAATGATACTCCGGCGATAGCGAACAAGTTCCCGCAGTTCTCGTTGATTCCGATCCGGAATGAAACTTGCTTTCAGTAGTCCATGACGAAGAAGTTGGGCTATCCATTCGGCATCTTTAACATCCGTTTTGCGTCCCGGAAGTGCCTTCATGTGTTGAGCATTTACAACTAAAAACTCTATTCCTTCGGACTCTAATAAATTAACAATAGGTTTCCAATAAACACTCGTACTTTCCATAGCTACGTGAGTAGTACAATTATTCTCCTTAATCCAGTCCAATAACTTTAATAGAAAAACCGTTTTAGTAGAAAATGTTTGAATCTCCTTTCCTTGTGAAGTCATAATACAAGCAGTGATATTGTCCTTATGGACATCTAATCCACATGCTCTTTCAATGATAACATCCACTGAAATCTTCCTTTCTAGGCTTGAAAATTGGAGGCTGGTGCAACAATCAGAATTAGGATTAATCTACCATGAGTGCTTCCCGAAAGGGAGCGACAGTTTGTGGTGCACCGTGGTTGTTGGAGTCAGACTAACGGATGGGCTCTAAGGCACCATAGTTGATCGACCTTCCTCTCCCAGCCATAGAAGCAGTATGGACGGATTCAATACATTTTCATTCTTTGTGGTGAAGAGCTGATTTTTAGCGATTCATGGATGGCTAACGAGCAGGTTAGTTAAACATTAAATGGGTTTAATAATGTTTTATTTGAACAAGCGAAATCGCTTGGCTTGGAGAAGCGGATTGGTTGTTGTGAATAATATTAACTGAAAAGCAAAAACTAACTGTAAGAAATTTACAGGAGTGAGTGTTGTGAAAAAAGGGATTGTTCTCTTTGCAATTTTATTAATGTTTGCCACAGATAACTTGGTTTATGCTAAACCTCCAGAACCAAAGGAAATTAAACCATATGCTGATGACTGGTATGTTACACCAGAAGATATTATTCTAGATATTATATTTCCAGCTATTGATAAAAGGGTAATAAGAGAGTATGGAGGAAAAGAATCTTCTGGCAAATAAGGCGTTTGTTGAACCTATCAAGCCTGAATATTAATTGAATTGGCTATAATGAGTTTTAAGTCATTTACTAAGGAGCTATCCTACATGAACGACATCGACAAATTAAAGAATGTCCATATCATAGTAAACATGGTGCGCGGTCTACAATTTGGGATTGAAGAAAACTTACGGGTTTTAGCTAAGAAGCTTGGAACAACCTATCCAGGACTTAGAATTCTCTGGATTTTACAATATGAAAAAGAAATGACAATCACAAGACTTTCCAAAATGGGATTGTGGGACATATCTACCACACAGAGAATAGTGACTAACTTACGTAAACAAGATTTGGTGGAAATAAATAAAAGTAAAGAGGATAATCGAATAAGATTAGTTAGTTTAAACCAGAATGGGTGGAAACTGATAGAAAGTGCATATGATTACTCATCACAGATGCAATTAAATCCCGACTTGGCTTGTGCTTTGGAAAAAGCCATGAATAAATATGACGACGATGATTTTAACAAGTTTATCGAGATAGGAATATATATGTGTACAGAACTAATTAGTGAAGACTATGTGAACTGGGTTTATAAAGCAATGAAGACCTTCTTAAAAAGAAAAATGTAAGCAAAAAGTAATAATAATAGTTGCAGTTGCAAATAATGTATTTAGATATTTGCAACTGCAACTATTATTTTGTTACAAAGTCTTTCTTTAGGAGGTTATAATGAAAAATTCAAAATTTATTTATATAGCTTTGCTAATTTTGCCATGGCTAACTGTCCCCTTATTAGGGCGAAAATCATTTAAAAAATATCTACCAGCAGCAGTTTTTATGAGTACATTCACTAAAGCATTAGATTTATTCGGTGAAAAGAAAAAATGGTGGCGATTTTATAAAGGAATACCACCTTTAGATAGTATGAATTTTTTTAATTTTGGTCCTTATCTTGTTACAAGTCTTTGGGTGTTAAAAATAACATTCGGTAAATTTTTACTATATTTTATTTCAAATATAATTCTTCACATTTGTTTTATCTATTTTGGAGGTCTGAAAATTGTTAAGCGTTATAAAATATTTGAATTAAAGAAACTAACAAAATTTCAATATTTAATTATCGACTTATTAAGGGCATTAATTCTTTATAGTTTTCATTCCTTAATTAATATAAGTCATAATACGAAAAAGTAAAGTATTGAAAATGAACGGATCTCCAATGCTTTTATAGAACATTGTTAATAATTTCATTTAAAGTTACGGTGCTTTAGTTGAAGAAGTTAAAGGCTGCAATATAATCATTATCTTGATTTTCCGCAATCGGGCGCTTTTCTTTAATAAGAGAGCGTCTTTTTGTAATGCCTCAACACATTTAAGAGATTAGATCTTGTTAGAGTTGAGAAAAGATTGTGAAGATTTCTACTGTG
Organism: Neobacillus sp. MER 74; assembly: GCF_023714155.1. NCBI lineage: Bacteria > Bacillati > Bacillota > Bacilli > Caryophanales > Bacillaceae > Neobacillus > Neobacillus sp. MER 74. The sequence goes on along the minus strand of NZ_JAMAUV010000020.1, from coordinate 53,369 downwards.
CGAAACGTTTCCTTATAAGTGCGGAAAGCACGAAATAGGAGAATTGCCGAAAGGCAATTACAACTGGTTAATTGAAACTCGGAATGAAAGCCGTCATGTTGAGCTAAAACGAGTTATCTGATACTCCTACATGCATGGAAGGGTAGTAGCTCGAACATGTATGAAGCTAGGTGAAGTCGGCTGAAATGAACCTAAGTTCTAAACAGAATATGGTTCATGATAGGTCGGGATGCTACAAAATATCTAAGGTGAGAATGTCCAAGGGGGCTGACGAACTTGCGAACGTACGGGTCTAGAAACTAATACGCTCGAAAGACGTATGCTGTAAATGCAGTGTCAAGCACCGAAAAGTACGATTAGTACATAGGAACCTCGGAATATCTAACTATGAGGATATAGAATTGACAGGCTTAAAGTAAGCACCTACGGATATATGTAAAGCTAGATTAATCGGAACGTTGTAAGTAAGAAACATCCATTATAAAAACGACTACTATCGGGATGGTGTCTATAAGATAAATATCGAAGCGACTTCATTCTTGCGAAAGTAGGGATATAGTACCGATGAAACGTGTAACGAGCGTGGAGGGATGGTCCCAAGTCTTATTCTTTGAAGGCAAATCAATTTAATGAAACTCACAGGGTCGAGTAAGATGATGGGACTTCCCGCAAGGAAGGAGAAACAATCCATCGGTGAGTACAACTATACGACATGCAGAATATTACAGTATGCAAAACAATTTCGATGACCTTTACGAGCGAAGTAAAAACAATGCGACAAAGGGTTTAAGGCTATATGAACATACCATATCTAAAGAAAATATCTTGTTAGCCTTTAGAAACATCAAAGCTAATACAGGTTCAAAAACCGCTGGAACTGATGGCATCACGATTGAACAATACAAGATTGAAAACGTTGATGAATTTATTGAGGAAATTAGAAAAGCATTAAAAAATTATAAACCTCAAACGGTGCGAAGAGTTGAAATACCTAAACCGAATGGAAAGAAACGACCATTAGGTATTCCAACTATGAGAGATAGATTAATTCAACAGATGTTCAAACAAGTATTAGAGCCAATTTGTGAAGCAAAGTTTTATCACCATTCATACGGTTTTAGACCAAACAGATCAACCCATCATGTAATGGCAAGATGTCAGTATTTAGTTAATAATGTGAAGTTGCACCATGTAGTAGACATCGATATACAAGGTTTCTTTGACAATGTAAATCATTCAAAATTAATCAAACAAATGTATAGTATTGGCATACGGGACAAAAGAGTTTTAACTATTGTTTCGAAAATGCTAAAGGCACCAATAAAAGGCATAGGTGTTCCAACCAAAGGAACCCCGCAAGGGGGAATCCTATCTCCCCTTTTATCAAACATTGTTTTAAATGATTTAGATTGGTGGATAGCTAACCAATGGGAATGCTTAAAATTAAAACATACTTATGCACCTAATAGTAAGACAAGAGCGTTAAAGACAACGAATCTTAAACAAATGTATATCGTCAGATATGCAGATGACTTTAAGATTTTCACAAACTCTCATAAATCAGCTATTAAAATATATCACTCCACCAAAGGATACCTAAAAAGGCAATTAAATCATGATATATCTACCGAGAAATCAGCGATTACTAATCTAAGAAAGAGAAATTCCGATTTTTTAGGTTTTTCTATCAAAGCAGTAACCAAACGTAATAAATATGTAGCCAATACACACATTACGGATAAAAAGAAGAAAAACATATTAGAAAAGCTTAGATATTTAATTCAGGAAATTCAAAACAAGCCAGTACCAAAAACTGTTTTGGAATATAACGCTTTTATTCTCGGAATAAAAAATTACTTTAAAATTGCAACTCATATCAATAAAGACTTCGGAAAAATAGCCTATCATCTAACAAAAACCATGCACAATCGTCTAAAATCCATTGGGAAGTATGGAAAACCTATTAATCCATCAGAAACATATAAGAGACTTCATAAAAATAATTTCAAAACATATAAAATTGCTGGTGTGTATTTATTTCCCTTAGGAGATACACAAACAAGCAATGCTATGAACTTCAGTCAAGATATATGTGACTATACAAAAAAAGGAAGGCTTAAACTTCATCAAAATCTTAGGGCTGACATTGCCATAGAAATAAACAAGATGTTACAAATACCTTACGGTAAAGACAACTTAGAATTCGCAGATAACAGAATTTCAAGATACTCTATGCAACTAGGCAAATGTGCAGTAACAGAGGAATTTTTGACATCCGATAAGCTGCACTGTCACCATAAGTTACCCCGACATATGGGCGGAACCGATGAATTTAGCAATCTTGTAATCGTGCATGAGGATGTACATAGATTAATCCATGCTACTAATGAAAAGACGATTGAACGATATAGGAACATTCTTCAATTAGATGGAAAACAATTGAAGAAGCTAAACCAATACCGTAAGGTTTGTAATTTAATTGCCTTAGCCTAAATGAATAAGATGGAACGCCTAATGCGGTGAAAATCGCACGTTGGGTGTGGAGCAGGGGAAAAGACGGAGATTACCTCAAAGTCTTACCTATTGCTATTAAACTAAAGGGTGCAAGAGTTGTGCGAAATGTTTCTAATTTAAATTGAGGATGGATACATTCCTCTGGTAAAGATTAGACAGTTCCTGTCGGAACTGAAGGATTATATCAAAGAATCAAATGATGGAGTAACGCCCTGAAGGGTTCTCTCTTAGTCGAATAGCACTGGATTTAGTAAGAATGATAGTGTTATAAGCTCGGCGAAAAGGCGTGAGAAACTACCGTAGCAGTTCGGCTGCCGAAATCCTACTCGAAGGAGTGGTGTAGTTCATGATGCTTGAGTTGAATGAATATGGTGAGAATGCAAATAAACCTACAAGAAAAGGGTAAGCTGACGAACTTCTGAATGTACGGGTCTATAAGCACAATACATAGAAATGTGTATATCGCCACAGCGTGAGGTTAGCAGTGGATGAGTAAAAATAACTCATATGAAAGTCCATGATATGTTCCAGGCATATGAACGGCTAACAGGCTTAAAGGAAGCACCTAAGTTCATTCTATAATAGATATAATTCAACATTGTAAGCTGATAACGTGGAGGGCTTACTCCCGACGAAGCGTTGAAAAGAAAAGCGATAATGATAATAGTTGCCGTATAACTTTTCTTTATATCAGTGAAAGTAGTGGCACAGTACCGTTGAAATGTCTAACCAACATGGAGGGATAGCCACAAGACTATTGAAGATACCTTTAATCATGCAAGGCAATTCTTTATCGGTTAATAAGGTTCTCGTATGACTAATAGAGGTTAACCTCCCACGGGAGGCACCGACTTATTGAAACGGAAGAAATGAAACACATTGAGTATAACAATACTGTACAGTGTTATGGTTAAAGTGGATTGGTATAGTTGGAACGCCGTATGCGGTGAAAGCCGCTTGTACGGTGTGGACAGGGGGAAAAGGGAGCGATAACTTCAAACCCTTACCTATCTGTATTAACAAGGTGTTGCAGCAGCAGCATCTTTTTTCTTATTGAGCTAACGGGGCAGGTTAGTGGAAGAAGGAATTTGCTAATATGACGTCTAATATCTAATTAGAACAAGAGGATTTATTTTTGTTGACCTAAACGAGATTTAATAATGGAATCTCTAATCCAAATGTGTGTAGGAGTGCTGTTCCTAATGATTATACCCATCTTTCGAATTTTTGATATGGAGAAAACTCATTCGTTTTACATTAAATACTTAGGCTTTAAAATTGATTGGAAACATCAATATGAAGAAAGTATGCCTTTGTATTTTCAAGTGTCTTTAAATGATGCTGTTTTACATCTATCCGAACATCATGGCGACTCATCTCCAGGTGGTGCAATTCGAATTAAAATAAATGATTTGACAAATTTTCATTCTTCTTTATCAAAAAAGGAATATCCCTACTCTAATCCAGCTATAGAAAAAACACCTTGGGATACTATTGAATTAACAGTTATTGACCCTTTCTCAAACAGAATCACATTTTACGAAGAAATTCGGTAATAATAGCCAATCCTTTATAAGGTTTCTTGAAATTACCCCATTGGTAAACATGTTGGCAACAAGTGGTAAATCCCGTGGGAATCGCTGGTGAAAAACATGTCAGAAGTGGTACATTCTTTTGGCTGTAATCACTTGATTGATAATAGACCCAAAAATAAATAGGCTAATGTTTGCCTCCCTTAAAATATGGAAAAAATTTTGAGGGAGGTTTTATTATGGAGCAACCTAAATTAACAATAAGAATAAAACCCTATTCAGGAGAGGCTTTAACGAGTTACTTAATGCGACTAGCTAGTTGTAACGAAATCGCACTTTTATCTTTATTGAATTACATTGATGTTAAAAAAGGATATTTTCAAATGTCTGATTTCAATTTACTCGATTTAACCCCAATCAATAATATCGATATTGAGAAATTGGAGTATTTAACAAATGTACCAAAGAAAGATATATTAAGTTCTTCGTTTTATTATTGTTTAAAATTGTTTTCTGACAGACAGTAATAATTTAGAACGGGCAAGGTTGATGACTGGGATGTATCGAAATTTTTTAAGTTATTGTCCTTGCTGCTTGAAGGAGAAAAGGTCTCATAACTTATTTTGGAAGCTTGATGAAATAAATGTTTGTATGAAACATTCCATTAAATTGCAACAAAGATGCCCGCATTGTTTAAAAAAAATGTACTTTAAGGATATTAAGGCAATCGATAGCTGTCCTTACTGTTATCATTTTTTAATTGATTCAGACATTGAAACAGTCCCTACCTATGAAAAAGACGAGTGGTTAACAACATTTTGGAGTGAAATAAGAAATCCAAGAAATAATACCATCTTGCCAGATGAGTTGGCGATTAAAATATTGTTTATTTTATCAAACAAAAATAAAGAGTTTGATAAAGAACAATTACTAAAAAGAATGAAAAATCCTGACAAAATACCTGTTATCTTACAACATGCACGAGGGTCACTATCAAATAAGCGAACATTCCACCTCTCTTTTATTAAAGAAGTGTTATATGAGTACGGTATCGATATTAATGAATTCATTACGTTGCAAGTTCCGGAAACATTTAAACAATCAATATTAATGAAAAAAGAAGTAAAGTCAGCTTCTCTTTTTTGTATTGCCCCCTGGTGTAGTAATTTTGAAAAACCTGGTTGTCTTGTAAAATTGGTAACTAACTTTAAAAGAAGGGAAGATGCAAATGACCTTCTGTACTATATGCATTGTCCTTCCTGTTACTGTGAATATGCTCTTAATGTTAGCGGAGAGATTGTTGAACGAACATATTTTATAAGGGGCTATAAAGTAATTAATGATTTAGGACATATTAATTTAACCGATATCTCAAACAAAAGTGGTTTATCATTAGACAAATAAAAAGATGTATTGGGTATTTTTCATCTAGAAATATTTTTGAATTCCATATTAGTAATGCTATATGTAAAAAGAAATTGCTAAATCTTTTTACATTTGCAATTAGAGACGGTACTAATATTAATATAATAAGAAAATGGTCAATCTGGGGGAATTATCAGGAGTTCCTTACATATCGGTATCATCAAGTAGTTCTTGCAGCCGAAAAAAGAAAATCAATAAAACAAAAGACTCCTTCAATGGAAAGAGAAAACAAAGAAAATCAATTAAAAGAAGTAGAAGATATTCTAAAACATTTTTTAGATAACGAAATAGAAATCACAATTAAAAATGTATGTAGTGAACTCAAGGTAAGTCCTTAAACAGTTCGTACTTGGGGAGGTAATGAACTGATTTCTTCTTATAAGATTATGCAAAAAGAGAGCAGTTTGGAGAAGGAGAAAAATGAATTAAATATAAAAGCAATGACCTTTTTTAAAAACAACAATAAAAAGAGAGTGTTAGTTCCTGATTTATACAATTACTTAGGAGTAGGTAGAACAATAGTTTGGAGAAAACACCCTGAACTTGCTTATCTCTTTTCTGAAATGCTAAAGGAGCATAACCAACAGAAAATGTCTTAAAGGAAAAGTGACACGGGATATTAAAAATTCCCACCTTAGTGTCATCTCATGTTAAAGATAATGTCATTTTTATATTAAAATCCACAGAAAGAAAAATCTGTTCTAGTAAGACTCAATCCGAAATGGATTGAGTCTTTTATTTTGCAATAAGGATTCCTTGAAGAACAAGGACTTACCATGCACGTTTTATGGGTTTCCAAGCGGCATAACTATTTGTCCTTTGAGAAAAACTAACTTTGTCACTTATATAATGACAAAGTTAGTTTTCCTCTTTATTGAATGCAGTCGGTTTGTCCTTTACCATGAATAAGGTAACATCATAATGAAGGGATGAGGGCATATGGCTCAATCTAATATAAAAGTAGCTGTTCAGAAGTTCGGTAACTTCTTAAGCTCGATGGTTATGCCGAATATATCGGCATTCATAGCTTGGGGTTTAATTACTGCACTATTTATTCCTACAGGGTTTTTTCCAAATGAAAACCTTTCCAAATTAGTAGGACCAATGGTTACCTACTTGCTTCCGCTATTAATTGGTTATACAGGCGGGAAACTTGTACACGATCAACGCGGGGGTGTCGTTGGGGCGATTGTGACAATGGGTGTCATTGTGGGCGCAGATATCCCGATGTTCCTTGGAGCTATGATCATGGGGCCGCTCGGCGGTTATGTCATTAAGAAATTCGATCAGCTGATTGAGGGTAAAGTCAAAGCTGGTTTTGAAATGTTAGTAAATAATTTCTCAGCAGGGATATTGGGTGGATTCTTAGCTATCTTAGCCTTTTTAGCTGTTGGTCCGGCTGTTACCACGTTTACCGGCTGGCTTGTTACGGGTGTAGATTGGCTGTTAGCTACAGGACTTTTGCCATTGACAAGTATCATTATCGAACCGGCAAAAGTATTGTTTTTAAATAATGCGATCAATCATGGTGTACTTTCACCAATCGGTTTGGAACAGGCAAAAACAACAGGAAAATCCATACTGTTTCTGCTTGAAGCAAACCCTGGTCCGGGGATTGGTGTTCTCTTGGCCTATTGTATCTTTGGAAAAGGGAATGCAAAAAGGTCAGCACCAGGCGCTGCCATCATTCAGTTTTTTGGCGGGATTCATGAAATTTACTTCCCATACATTTTAATGCGTCCGATGTTGTTCTTTGCCGTCATCTTGGGTGGAATGAGCGGTGTATTTACCTTAAGGCTGTTAGGCGGGGGATTATCAGCTCCGGCATCGCCAGGTAGTATTCTTGCCATTATGGCCGTTACTCCGCCGCATGCAAGTACTTATTTAGCAAACATTGCTGGAGTCCTCGTAGCTGGAGTCGTATCCTTTGTTTTTTCATCATTTATTTTAAAGACAGGTAAGCAGCAAGATGCGGATCTTGAAGAAGCAGCAAGAAAAATGCAAGAAATGAAAGGCAAGAAGAGCTCCGTTGCCAATGCTTTTGCTGTTAATGACGGAGAACTTCCTGAAAATGTAAGCAGAATTATCTTCGCTTGTGATGCTGGAATGGGATCAAGTGCAATGGGCGCTTCACTTCTTCGGAAAAAGGTAAAGGAAGCTGAGATGAATATTTCAGTGACTAATATGGCGATTAGTAACCTGCCTTCTGATGCCCAAATTGTTATAACGCAGGAGGAACTGACACCTAGAGCTCAGAAACAAGTACCGCATGCTTATCATATTTCAGTTGATAATTTCTTATCAAGCCCAGAATATGATAAATTAATTAATCGTTTAAAAAATCCTGAAACAGCTGAGCTGCAGGAAATCGTCGAGGATGCTGAAGCCGTTGTTCCAAGTGGTGACCCACATACAGATGATGCTTTGCTGCGTGAAGAAAATATCTTTCTCAATCAGGAATTTGCGTCAAAGGAAGAGGCGATTCGTTTTGCGGGTCGGGCACTAGTTAAGGCGGGATATGTGAAGGAAAGCTATATTGATGCCATGATTGCCCGTGATGAAATGACCTCAACGTATATGGGTAATGATGTTGCGATTCCACACGGTACCGAAGAAGCAAAAAAAGATGTTCTAAATTCTGGGTTTACTGTATTACAGGTACCAAATGGTGTGGATTTTGATGGGCAAAAGGTAAGACTGATTTTCGGCATTGCCGGGAAAGATGGTACACACCTTGAAATTTTATCTGGAATTGCTGTTACTTGTTCAGATATGGCCAATATAGAAAGACTGGTTGAGGCCAAGTCAGCAACAGAAATCATGGATATTTTAAATGATAAATAATAAATAGTTCTCAATTAACGAATAGAAAAGCAGCATATTGCCGCTTTTCTATTCACTTTTTCCTCGTGTACTTTTTATCAGAAACGAGTTGATTGCATGTATATAACTTCTAGGGAAAAAGCAATCATTGAATTAATCGTTAAAACATCAGGTAAACATACCGTTTCGTCGATAGCAGCATACTTAAATGTGAGCGGGCGAACAATCCACCGGGATTTAAAAGCGGTAGAGAAAATTATTGATTCATTTGATCTCCGATTAATACGTAATATGGAGAAGGGACTTGCGATTGAAGGGAAGAACGAACAAATTTTTCGTCTATTCCAATTTTTAATGGGGAATCATTCAATCGATCAACCCCCGCAAGAAAAAAAACTACAGTTATTAATAACTTTGGTTCAAGAGGAATCCTATAAGATTCAAGTCTTATCAAGTAACATTGGTGTTAGTATTGCAACTTTGACAACTTATTTAGATGAATTGAAGGATTGGCTTGTTCGTTTTAATGTGAAATTAACAAGAAAACGAGGTGTGGGGGTCGATATGATCGGCTCGGAGTCATCTAAGCGAAAAGCTCTAGCAAGTTATATTCTGCTTCATTTTCATGAAGAACTGATAGAGAGATTATTTTTGTTGGAAAATGGTAAGTATGATCATAGAAATATTTTACATTACTTTCTTCCGGACTACCTTCTTGCGATAGAGCGGTTAGTAAATACTACTTTTAGTAATTCGCAGCTGCGTCTTGCCGATAGTGATTATATTGGGCTTATCGTACATATATGTATTACCATGCAAAGGACGGAAGACTTCTTTTTATTAAAGGAGGATGTAGAATTTTCCGATGATTTAACAAATGAGTATCGGCTAATAGTGGAAATATGTAAGGAACTTGAAGCGATCTTCTCGGTCAAGTTCTCTAAAGAGGATTTCATCTATTTAGCCGTAATCCTAAAGGGGTCCAAACTTCAAGCAGCGGATGAAGCTCCCTATGACAGTATCGGTCTTAGCAAATTGGTTAGAGCCCTTATACAGGATGTCTCCTCCCAACTGCATGTTGATTTAACGAATGACTTTTCCTTGTATCAAGGACTGCTGGCTCATATGGAACCTTCTCTTTATCGAATCAAACAACAAATGGGTTTATTTAACCCTTTAAAAGAGGAAATAATGCGGAAGTATCCGTTATTGTTTCTCGCGGTAAAAAATAGTGTAGAAAAGCAATTAAGAAAGATTGATTCCTTTCCTGATGATGAAATCGCCTTTATTGTCATGCATTTCGGATCGGCGCTTGTGTTAAGGGAGGAAAAATTACCAATCCATGCATTGGTGGTATGTCCGACTGGTATCGGAACTTCTAAAATGCTCGCAAGCAGAGTGAAAAAGGAGATTCCCAGGATTGAACAGATAGAAATCAAATCCATCAAAGAAATCCAGCAAAAAGATCAATTAGAAGACTATGATTTGATTATTTCAACTGTGAACCTACCGTTTATTGACATAGATTATATTTTAGTTTCCCCCCTTTTAACTGAGGAAAATATAGAGACGATTCGGGAATTCTTGCGCCAAAATATTGATGTACTAACGGAGAAAAAACGATATCTAGGATCTTCACCAAAGGAATCCTTTTCAGCTGACCGAGGAAAAAGGGCAGACATTACCGAAGTCTTGCAACAGTTAAAAGATGTTCAAAAAAGCATTGAGGCTGTCCTAACTAATTTTCGTGTCAATCAGATGCCTGAAGTAAATGACCATGAAAAGATTATTGAAAGAATGGTACATGAGGCTGAGAAGGAAAAACTGTTAACAAATGGAGAAGATGTACTGGCCTCATTAAAAGAGCGAGAAAGTAAAGGCGGACTCGGAATACCGGAAACAGGAATGGCCCTGTTCCACTGCAGGAATAAACATGTTCAAGAGCTTATTTTTCAGATTGCGCATTTGGAGCATCCATTGCTTGTAAAAGGAATGGATGGAAAGGACATGTTTATTAAAAATTTGCTGCTAATGCTGGCCCCTGAGGAATTAGCGGTTAGAGAGCAGGAAATAGTAAGTTTGATAAGTACAAGTTTAATTGAAAATAATGAAGCAATCCAGATATTTTCATCAGCGAATGAAGAGATGATCCGGGAGAGATTAGAAGCGGTCTTTTTGGACTATCTTCATACAAATATTATTAAGGAATGATAAAAATGAAATTAGCAGTCCATTTTGGAGCAGGAAATATTGGAAGAGGATTTATTGGCGCACTTTTTTCACAGTCCGGCTATCATGTTACCTTTGTTGATATAGCCGACCAAATCATTAACCAGTTAAACGAAGAAAAGCAATATCAAGTAAAATTGGCAACCGATCAACAAGAAAGTACGATGGTTGAAAATGTTTCCGGATTGAATAATTTGACACAGGAAGAAGAAGTAGTGGACGCAATCAGCAAGGCCACTTATCTCACGACAGCGATTGGGCCGAATATTTTGCCGCATATTGCCCCTTTAATGGCGAAAGGAATAGCCAAACGAGTAAAATCAAACAATGAAAAGTTATATGTGATTGCTTGCGAAAATCAAATTTCAGCAACCGACTTGTTAAAAGGCTATATATTTGATCATTTAGATGAAGAAACAAAGGAAAATTTAGCTGGAAAAGTCTATTTCTTTAATTCAGCCGTTGACCGGATTGTACCGATTCAGAACAATCAGGGCTCACTCGATGTGCTGGTTGAGACCTATTATGAATGGGTTGTGGAAACAAGTGAGAGTATCCCACCTGTTGAAGGAATGAAAATTGTCGCTGATCTTGCTCCATTTATTGAAAGAAAGCTTTTTACCGTGAATACGGGCCATGCCACCATTGCCTATCTTGGCTATCTAGGAAATAAAGAAACAATTGATCAAGCATTAGCAGATGAAGACATTCTGAATCAAGTTCGAGCTACACTTGGAGAGACAGGCGCTTATTTAATTAAACAATATGGTTTAAATCCTAATGAACATCAGCAATATATTGATAAGATCATTCATCGCTTTAAAAATGCGCATTTAAATGATGCCGTGACAAGGGTAGCGCGTGGGCCTCTCCGTAAACTCGGACCAAATGATCGTTTAGTAAAACCGGCTGTGGAAGCCGCGAAAGCAGGCCTTTCTTTCAAAAATCTTGCAACGGTGATTGCTTCTGCTTTACATTTCGACTATCAGGAAGATCAAGAAGCGGTGAAACTGCAAGCGATGATTCAGGACAAGGGACTACCGACTGTTCTAAATGAAGTATGCGGGTTGGATGAAAATAGTGAAATCTCTAACGAGGTAATTAGCCAGTACAATTTGCTCAAGAATTAAGACAAGGGTCAGTTCCCCACTGCTTTAAAGCAGCAAGGGGATGACTAGAACTTATAGATTTTGGGAAATCCCATCAAATCTTGTAGAAAAGTAGATTATTTCCTGCGGAATTAATTCATTCCTATCGACAATCTTTGCGGTCACTTTGTAGGAATAATTCTAATATATCAGTTCTTGAGGCTATACTAATCAAACGTTTGATTAGTATAGCCTTTTTGTTATTTCGTCGAAAGGATGTCGCATCTTGACTTTTCGCTAAGATACGACTTATTTTTTGTTATTTTTCTACAAATTATTTTTGGCCTATGCGGGGTAGAGGCATATGTATCAAGGAATAAAGCTGTTTTAATCAAACGTTTGGTTGACAGGGAAATTTGCTGAAAAATGGGTGTGGATAGTTCAATGGCCGAAGGATATCAGAAAAAACCATGCTAGTTTTGCTGGCATGGTTCATCCATCTATCTATGAGAGGCTTTTTTATTTATTTAAGTATCTCCATAACGTTGTTCGACTGATACCAAGCTGCTCAGCTGTTAAAGTTTGGTTGCCATTATGCTGGTCAAGTACTTGCTTGATGATATCCAGACTAAATTCATGTAATGTTTTGCTGCTGTTAAATGGAATATTCATCCCATCTTCTGAGTAAGAAATCGTTTCAACCATTTTTTGTGTACCCAAAATACTATTAACATTATTACTAGTTATATAGAGCGACTTAGATAGGTAAACTAATTCGGTTAGAACATGTTTTAATTGTATGAAATTACCTGGCCAATTGTATTGCGAAAGAGCAGCCAGAGCACTAGGTTCGTACCCGATAATATCCGTATTGTTTTCAATATTTACCTTATTTAAAAACATCGTTAATATAGCTGATATTTCATTTTTTCTTTCTCGTAAGGTAGGCAGCAGAAAACTTATCGAATTCATTCGATTCATTAATTCTTTATAGGATTCTGATGTTATACCTTCAGATGTTTTTTCGCAAATAAAGATCAGTCGATTATTTATGTGTAAGTTAGTAGATTCAAGAATAGTCATTAGCTTTTCAAAGTTTTCATTTGAAATTTTATCAAAGTGATTAAACTGGATGGTATTGCCTACTTCAAGGAAAGGCCCGTTACTAGTGTTTAAAAGATGTTTCCACATTGTATCATTTAGTAAGTTAGAATTAATCGTTACCATTGTATGATTGTTATTATTTTGACTGGTGAATAGGCTTTGCGAGACAATATATTTTCCTGTGCCTCTTTCTCCTAGTAAGATAATGGGCGAATTATTTGAATCCATTTGTTTAATTTTATCCTTAATATCATCAGTGATAATAGGATTTTTATATAAGTTATTATTTAATTGTTGTTCCACTTCTGACTTAGCTTCATAGGTAACACCGAATTTAGAATTCATGACAGGTGTGACAGATTTTTGGACAGTGACAATATAAAAAATATCATTTGCCTTATTTGAACTATTTACTTTTAAGTTATATAGAGTGTTGTTTACTGAATGATAAAAAGTTTGTGATTCATTAAATGAAGCAGTCTCTTTTTTATAAAGCAAATAATGATAGATAGAGTCATTAATTACTGTATTTAAACTGGAATAAATCAATTCAAACTGACTGGATAAAATTAAGCAGTCCGTTTTAGACTGTTCAATAGCTTCTGTAAGTAAGTTGTTTTGTAATTTTAATTTTTGAAGATGCATATTTAACTCTATTGCTTGTTCGAATGTCCGTTTAATACTTTCACTGCCTGATGTAATAAGGATCGTATTTAAAGAAATTTTTAGTGCTAGTTTATTTGTGATGGCATCACAGAGAACTAATTGAATCCCTTTGTCTTTTAGTGATTTTAGGAGGCCTAAAGTATCACTTGAATCATCTATTGTGTATATTTCCACAGAGTAGTCCAATATGTCACAAATTAAATGTGCGGTTTCGGTAATACTTGAATAACCGACAATCGCAAATTTAGAAGTATAGTTATTTGCTAGTTTGATCGCACCTAGAATGTCATAAACAGAGATTGAAACATCTATAACCGGTATAGAGATATTCTTCCTAATTAACTCAGCTGTTCCTCCTCTTGAGATGACAATATCATAATCGTTATGAATGACCTCCAGGGCTAGATTTTTTCCTTCTTGTAAATCACCAGTATACGTATTTAGCAAAATATTAGAGAAAGTAGAGCCTACATTTTCCATTGATTTTCTTAACTCTTCGTAAGGTGCTATACCAAGGATTTTTGTTATATTTTGCATATGTTTTCCCCTTATGTGTTTCTTATTTAAACAGTTTACCACGGATTCTTGAATTTTGGTATCGCTTCCAATATAAAGGTTTCAAAATGTAACAATAATTTTAATTATCATATTTTTAAAAATAGAGTATGAATCTATAATTCAATTATAAAGTAGGTGGTGAACATATGATTAGGGTACTTATAATGGCTGACGATTTTACGGGGGCACTTGATACTGGAGTTCAGTTCTCTAATTATGGTGTGAAAACTGTAGTGACCTCTGACTTAGAGTTTGAATTTGGTGAATCTACAGATCAGTTAGAAGTACTTGTCTTCAATACTGAAACAAGATATTTGAATAAATCTGAAGCATATGAAGTGATTAAGAAGATCGCCTTAAAAGCCAAAGAGGAAAATATTCCATATATATTTAAAAAAGTGGATTCCGCGTTAAGAGGAAATGTTGCTTCTGAGTTAAGAGCTTTGAGTGATGTTTTCGAGGATGTATGTATTCCTTTTCTTCCGGCGTATCCAGAACAAAATCGTTTTAGTTGTGAAGGAATATTACTTATTGATTCCATTCCAGTAAATGAAAGCGTTTTTGGACAAGATCCGTACGAACCGGTAACGGAAAGCCACATCCCATCTCTTCTACTGAAAGAAGCAGACTTAAAAACGTATATTACAAAAAAATATGACATTCCTCCCAAAAAAGAAAGAATTATGTTAATAGAAAGTCACTCGGATGTGGAGATGTTATCTCAAGGGTATGAGCTATTACTGAATGATGCATTAAAGATCACGGTGGGGTGTGCCGGGTTTGCTAAAGCATTAGCCAAGATCATCTATAAAAATAGGGACACCACACAAAACAGTATGGAACTACCATTATTCATTGTTAGTGGAAGTGTGAATCCAGTAACTAAAAAGCAAATTGCATTTGCGGAAGTAAATGGATTCGAACGAATATCGTTAACGCTAGAGCAGCTTTGGGATAAACAATATTGGGATACAGGAAAAGGGCAAAAAAATATCCTTCAATATTTAAACATGGAACAACCTCTCATGTTTGAAACATTTGGGAAGGTATCGACAGATGAAATCAATCAACTGCCCGATCAGGGAAATGAACTAAGATTTCGGATTGGACAGTCACTCGGATACTTAGTAAAGAAGCTTATGTCAAATGGTATGAAAAGAACAATCTTATTTACAGGCGGAGATACATTATATCAATCGATGAAGGTATTCGGGATTACTGAAATTAAACCTCTGAAAGAATTATTCCCTGGAATTGTTTATGGAAGTATTGATTTTAAGGATGAAAAACATTATGTCATTACTAAATCTGGCGGGTTTGGTGATGAAGATCTATTTGTTAAATTACATGCATTGATTAGTGAAAAAGGAGATGTGTATTATGTTAAATCATTATAATTTAAAAATGCCAACAAATGTGTTTGCAGGTTCAGATGCCATGCAAAACCTCCATACCCTTATCAAAGACGGCGTAACAAAAATCGCGATCTTTACAGATAAAGGCATCCTTAAAGTTGGGTTGCTAGACGAAGTCATCAGTATTATCGAAAAGAATCATATCGAGTATGAAATCTTATCGGATATACCAACAGAGCCATCTTACACAGAAGCTCAACAGGTTGTTGAGCATTTTAAAGCAGTGAACGCTGATTTTATCATTGGAGTTGGCGGCGGAAGTGTGATGGATATCGCTAAATTAGCTTCCGTGTTATCTACTGATGATTATACGGTAAAAGATTTACTAGAGGATCCGTTAGTAGCTAAAAAACAAGTGACATCATTAATGATTCCTACCACAGCTGGTACAGGGTCTGAAGCAACGCCTAATAGCATTGTAGGTGTACCTGAAAAGAATTTAAAAGTTGGTATTGTAAATGGTGAATTAATTGCGGACCACGTTATTTTAGATAGCAACATGATAAAAAATTTACCTAAACCAATTGCTGCAGCCACAGGCATTGATGCTCTAGCCCATGCGATCGAATGCTTTACTTCAAAAAAAGCGAACCCAATCAGCGATACCTTTGCATTAGAGGCATTAGATTTAATTATGAATAACATTATTGAAGCTTGCACAAATCCAGATGCACTTGAAGCGAAGCGTAATATGTTATTAGGTTCATTCTATGCTGGGGTAGCGATTACATCTTCAGGGACTACTGCGGTTCATGCCTTGTCCTATCCTTTAGGTGGAAAATATCACATTGCCCATGGTGTTTCTAACGCCATTCTGTTAACACCAGTTATGAAGTTTAATGAGCCGGTTATTATTGACCTCTTAGCGAAAGCGTATGATCGAGTGGTAAAGGAAAAAAATGAAGAATTGACGGTAAATGAAAAGTCAAAATATATCATTGATTTAATAGAAAACATCGTGAAAACACTTGAAATTCCAACTAGCTTAAAAGCTTTCAATGTGCCGGAGGAAGATCTTGAAGGATTGGTTGAGGCTGGAATGGAAGTTCAACGATTGCTTGTGAATAATAGGAGAGAAGTAACACCAGAAGATGCTCGTAAAATTTATCTAGAAATTATGTAGGAGTGATTCATGTGAAAAACAAATTACAAGGAATTATTTCACCAATTGTTACACCCATGTATGACAATGAAGAAGTTAACTATGAAGAGCTCGTAAATCAGGTGAATAGAGTCATTGAGAATGGTGTTCATGGTATTTTTACCTTTGGTACGAATGGTGAAGGGTATATTTTAAGTGAAGAAGAAAAAGTGAAAGTCATGGAAACAGTAGTTAAAACTGTTGCGGGAAGGGTCCCAGTCTATGCATCCACAGGATTAGTTGGAACACAAGATACCATTCGCTTGTCGCTAGAAGCTAAGCGTGTTGGTGTAGACTACTTATCCATCATTACACCCTATTTTGCAACAGCCACTCAAGAAGAGATCTATCATCATTTTAAAACAGTTGCTGAAGCGGTTGATATGCCGATTGTTTTATACAATATTCCAGCTAGAACGGGTAATTCTATCCAACCTGCGACTGTTGAAAAACTAAGTCAGATTGACAATATTGTGGGTGTCAAAGATAGCAGCGGCAACTTTGATAATATTCTTCAATATATTGAAAGAACTAGACATCGAGAAGATTTCTCTGTGCTATCAGGTAATGATTCATTAATATTATGGACGTTACTTGCTGGAGGAACTGGCGGTATTGCAGGATGTTCTAATGTATATCCGTTTACTATGGCACAAATATACGAACAATTTGTCAATGGGAATATCGAAGAAGCGCGTAAATACCAGGATTCTATCAGAAGTTTCAGAGATTGTTTTAAATTTGCAAATCCCAATACGGTGGTTAAAATGGCTGTTGAACTGTTAGGCTATCCGGTTGGGAAGTGCCGTGCACCATTCAATCAAGTGTCTGATGAAGGAATTACAGCATTAAAATCAGTATTAAATGAAAATATCGAATTGGGAATGAAGTAGTTAGGAGGGCATTATGAAAAAAATTATCGGAATTACAATGGGTGATCCTGCAGGTATCGGACCTGAAATTTCAATCAAAGCTTTTCAAAAGAAAGGCCTATATGAAAAATGTAACCCCTTACTAGTTGGAGATAAAAGTATTGTCGAGAGCTATTTAGAGAAGTTCCCGGAGATTCAGTTGAAAGTAAATGCTATAACTACACCGGAAGATGGATTGTATGAATGGGGAACAGTCGATGTCATTGACTTAGCTTCTGTCGATGCAAATGAATTACCGATTGGTGAGGTGTCTAAAGAGGCAGGAAATGCAGCCTATCTCTATGTGGAAAAAGTCATTGAATTAGCCCTTGAAGGGAAAGTAGATGCGACCGTTACGAATCCATTAAATAAAGAAGCGTTAAACTTAGCGGGACATCACTTTGCCGGTCATACTGAAATTTATGGACAGCTTACAAATACGAATAAATTTTCTATGATGTTAGCTGATGGTGATTTAAGAGTGGTTCACGTTTCAACGCATGTTTCTTTGAGACAAGCCTGCGATTTAGTTAAAAAAGAGAGAGTGTTAGATGTAATAAACATTGCTCATCATGCTTGTGTAAACTTGGGTATCGAAAATCCAAGGATTGCTGTGGCGGGATTAAATCCACATTGTGGAGAAAATGGATTGTTTGGTACGGAAGAAATTGACGAGATCATCCCTGCGATTGAAGCAGCTGAAAGTGAAGGGATTAATGTATTCGGACCTTTACCAGCAGATACCGTATTCTCAAAAGCCCGTGGTGGAATGTATGATATCGTTGTGACCATGTACCATGACCAAGGACATATCCCATTAAAACTTTTAGGGTTTGTATTTGATAAAGAAGAAAACAAATGGAAAGAGGTTTCTGGAGTAAATATTACATTAGGATTGCCAATTATCCGAACCTCAGTGGATCATGGAACAGCATTCGACCAAGCAGGTAAGATGACGGCGAGTGAACTTAGTCTTGAAAATGCTATTGATTACGCGGTCCAGCTAGCAAATAATGCAAATAAAGAAGCGGCAATTAGATAGAAATTTAATAGAAAGATAGGGTGATTCGTATGGGTAACAATGCATTAGTCATTAACAGGTCGATTCCAAACGGTAAATTAGTTCATGATGATTATACAAATATTGATTTTTCATTAATTCCATCTGGTCCTTTTTCAACCGCACATGCACCAACGATTATTAAATTAGACGACGGAGATTTATTATGTGCATGGTTTGCAGGTTCATTTGAAGGTAGTCCCGATATTTCTATTGTCTTATCGAAATTTAACCATGAAACCCTAGAGTGGAATGAACCGAAAATTGTCTCGCAGGATGATACGCGCAGTGAGCAAAACCCATCATTCTTCCAAGCACCTGATAAATCCATCTGGTTAATCTATACTTCTCAGGAAGGCAGACAACCAGGTAAAGATAATATGCAGTTTACGTCTATTATTAAATATCAGAAAACATACGACAATGGTGAAACTTGGACAGAACCGGAAGTATTATTTAGCCAGCCTGGTACATTTGTTCGACAAGCGATTCAAGTATTAAGTAATGGCAGATGGATCTTTAGCACATGGATCTGTGAAGATTCAGAATTAGGTCTTACAAACGATCCTACCGTATTTCAAGTATCTGATGATGAAGGACTGACATGGGATGAAGTGCGCATGCCTGATAGTAACGGACGAGTGCATGCCAATGTGATCGAATTAGAGGATGGTCATTTAGTAGCTTTTATGAGAAGTAGATTTGCGGATTATATTTATAGAAGCGAGTCAACAGATAATGGGGACTCATGGACAGCGCCTGAACCAACAACCTTACCAAATAATAATGCTAGTATAAGTGCAATCAAATTGGATAACGGTGCCATTGCCATTGCCTATAATGCAAACGCTGCAAATCATCCTGAAAAAGGGAAAGTAGCATGGCCTGGATTGAGAAATCCGGTAGTGGTTTCAGTTTCAGAAGATGGCGGACATACTTGGCCAATCGGCCGGATTATTGAACACGCAGAAGGTTTCATTGGTGCAGAGAATAAGACGAATAATTCACAATTTGAATATCCTACTATTTATCAAGATGAGGAAAGACGATTGCATTTAGTGTACGCATATAAGAATAGAATATGTGTAAAATATAATAGTTTTTCAGTTGAAGATATCTATGGTGAAAAACGTGAATATGAAGGGGTTTACAATCCTACATCTGGAGAAATCAGCTAGATCGTAAGTTACGCTTGGGGATAAAACCAATTTAACAAACTGTCAGTTTACTTGGTTATTAAGAGAGGAGAAATAAGATATGACATTGCACATGATTCTTGCCCTTGGTATCTTGATCCTGATGATTGGATTGATTATGTCAGACAAGATGGCCTTCGGTGCACCACCAATCCTGGCCTGTCTTCTGCTTGTAGTCACCGGTTTGTCTACTGTCCAAGAGGCCTTCGCAGGCTTCGTGAACCCAAGTGTTATCATGATTGCCGGCTTTATGGTTGTGATGGCGGCATTAATGAAGACTAGCCTGATTGGTAAGGTTCAGGCCTCTATGCTTGCTTTGGTAAATAAGGGCGGTTATAAGAGCTATGCTCTATTGCTTGTGGTCGTTATGCTTGGTGCCAGTTTACCAGGTGCCGGTGCCACTGGTTACTATGTACTCATTTTATCCTTAATATCTACGATCCCTTACAATAAAAAAATGCCTACGTCTAAACTGATGATGCCTTTGGGGTTTGCGACAAACCACCCTTTGATTCCTTTCAATGTAGCACTTTTCTATGGTGTTACTGTCAGCGTACTGGAAACGGCAGGTTATCATGGCGGGCTTTCTATGACGAAATTCGCTGTAGTGAATTTCATCCTGGCTCTTGGTTTCTTGGCATGGAGTTTGATTGCTTATCGTCTTCTGCCAGATCATCCAATTTCCGAAGATTCCGTCATGGATGAGGTAGCTGCTACGGCTGAGTTTGCGGCTTTGCCTGCATGGAAAGAATACACTACCATCGTTCTATTTGTCCTTAGTGTTATTGGTATGATGCTAATGAACCAATTAGGTAATGCTTCATTTGTAATCCCTGGTCTTGCAGGAGCAATCTTACTATTTATGAATGTACTTGACTTCAAGGAAGCCCGCGACAATATGGGTGCACCTGTAATCCTAATGATGGCTGGTGTGATCGGCGTTGCGGACGCTCTGGCTAACTCTGGATTTACAGCTATGATCGGAAAGGTTGTGGCAGATTCATTAGGTACTAATATCAGTCCATTCATTCTTATCTTAATTTTCGCACTTCTTACCAGTACCTGTGCTACATTTACTGGTTCAAATATGGGTTCTGTCTTCATCTTTGCGCCAATCGCTATTGCAACCAGCCTAAGTTTGGGACTTAATCCTGTTGCTGCCGCAGTTGCCGTTGTCGTATCTGGATGGAACGGCGGATACATGCCAATCGATGGTATGCCCGCGATGATTTTAGGCATGGGTAAATATAAACTTCCGCAGTTCTGGTTGTTCTCCGTACCTATGTACCTAATCCGTATTATTGTACTGTGTGCAGGTGCAATGCTTATATTCCCTGTAAACTGATGAAGTGATAGAAGGAACAGCATTAATAATTTTAAATCCGAGACTCAATCCAGAGAACTTAACGGGATTGAGTCTTTTTTTTATGATATTACAGACAAAATTAAGATAAAAAAATGCTGCCCAATAAGTCATAATGACT
Source organism: Neobacillus sp. MER 74 (assembly GCF_023714155.1). Taxonomy (NCBI): domain Bacteria; kingdom Bacillati; phylum Bacillota; class Bacilli; order Caryophanales; family Bacillaceae; genus Neobacillus; species Neobacillus sp. MER 74. The sequence goes on along the minus strand of NZ_JAMAUV010000020.1, from coordinate 32,223 downwards.
TACGGGTAATTATTTAAATTTTTTCAAAGGATAATATTAATCAAAATAGGATATTTTAATATAGTCAATCATAATTTCTTTGGAAGGATGCTTAATATGGAGAAAAAACTCTTAAATTTACTTACATCTTTATGCTTTATTTCCTTGCCATTTTTATTTAAAGGATCAAAAATGAGAGAAACTCTCGTTATTTTTTTCTCAAAAGGAGTATTAGCTACTCTTATTGATGCGTATGTAGTTGGAACAAAAAGAGTTGCATATCCAGTTCGTCCATTTCCGAAGATTTTTAAAACGAACATTATTTATGACATACTATTTTTCCCGATTTTAAGTGTGATCTGGGTCAAGATTTCTTACAAAGATAAATTTTGGAAAATACTATTGAAAAGTTTGATTTTTAGTGTTCCTATGAGTATTGGTCAATGGTATATGGAAAGGAATACAAAGCTATTTAAATGGAGAAAATGGACAGTCTTCCATACTTTTGGCAGTGTGAATTTTACATTATTTACAATTAGAGGTTTTGTTGGATTACTGAAAATATTGGATAAATTAAAGGGAAATCAAAAGGTAATTGAATAATAGGGGTAATCACGGTGGTCGAATGAAAAGTTGCGGACCGGATATTTTTTATTATTCAGGTTAAATTTTAGTTGACAAATCAATCGATTTATGATATAATATTAATTTATTGACAATAGGTGTGTTTCTATCATAAAATAAACTCCTAGCAGAGCTCTGCTAGGAGTTTTTCTGCATTAATAAGGGATTATGAAGGGGGAACCTGTTTGCAAACTAGGAAGGAAAGCTTGACCGCAGTAGTTAGTTGCTTTGCCAGGGGTTATCATGCATCTACCAGCATAGATCCGATTTTTAATGACTTTATTGCTCATTCACTCTTAAATGAAGAAGAAAAACAGTTGATCGCCGCCAACTGGGCTAACGCAATTGCCTTCTTTGATCAAGAAAAAAGCGAAACATTGGAAACCTTTGATGGAAAGCTAATGTGGGTGATGAACAACCAGACCATTCCCCAATTAGTCAGCCGGGCGAGATATGCAGAAGATGGACTTAGGTCTGCAATCGAACGTGGGGTTAAACAGTATGTCATTCTCGGTGCGGGTTTCGATACCTTTGCTTTAAGGCAAGAAAAGCTTCCAGAGGATTTTATTATTTATGAGGTTGACCATCCTGCAACCCAAGCTTTTAAGATCAATCGTCTCCAGGAAATCGGTATGGATATTCCCAAAAATGTTAGATTCGTCCCCGTAGATTTTAAAAGTGATTCTCTTCGTGCAGAACTGAAGAAAAGCGGCTTTGATGAACAACAATATACTTATTTTAGCCTGCTGGGCGTGGTCATGTACCTAGCTAAAAAGGAGTTCTGCCAATTACTATCTTCTGTGGCGGAAATGTCCGCAAACGGGAGTTCATTTATCTTTGACTACCTCGATGATACTGCTTTTAATGAAAGACTAGCCTCTAAGAAACTAACCCAAATGAGACAAATTACCGCCCAAACGGGTGAACCGATGATTACTGGCTACGATCCGTTTGAACTGGACTTGGAGCTCCAGGACTGCCAGATGTTACTCTATGAAAATCTCTCTCCAGCTAATATTGAGGAGATGTATTTTAAGGGAAGAGAAGATGGATTACATGCCTTTGAGCATTTTCATTTTGCTCATCTAGTTGTGAGTAAATAGTTATGAATTGCCAAGCACCGCTCTGAGCTCCCTAGCGGTGTTTTTTGCTATTATTTCCATTTTTTTGCGGCCATTTGATACAATCAAGGAGGAGTATAGGGAAGGAGTATTATCATGTTTAAAATTTTTATCATTGAAGATGACAAACAATTGGTGAACTTGCTGAAAGAGCATTTACATAAATTCGGGTATGATACAAAGTCCGTTGAAAAGTTTGATGCGGTCCGTGGGGAATTTGAGAAATTTGAACCACACCTCGTTTTATTGGATGTGAATTTGCCGAAATATGATGGTTACTATTGGTGCCGGCAAATTCGCAGTGTTTCAACTTGTCCAATTCTCTTTATTTCTGCTCGAGAAGGAAAGATGGACCAAGTGATGGCACTAGAAAATGGAGCGGATGATTATATCACGAAACCTTTTGATTATGAAATTGTTACGGCGAAAATAAATAGTCACCTGCGAAGAGCTTATGGAACTTATGCTAGTGCGAATAATGAGCGGACGACCTCAGTGGAAGGATTAATCTTGGATGTGGAACGGCTGCGGCTAACTTTAAATGAACAGGAAATTGACCTGAGCCATACGGAAGCAAAAATTTTAGATGAACTAATGAAAAAAGTAGAACGTGTCGTCAGCCGTGACAGGCTTTTAGAGAAAATTTGGGACGATCAAGCTTTTGTGGATGATAATACTTTGAATGTGTACGTAACACGTGTTCGGAAAAAATTAGCTGCATTGTCTATTGATGATGCCCTTCAAACGATCCGCGGTCAAGGGTATCGGCTCGTTCCGAATTGGAGGCATATGTGATGAGGCTTTTTTTTCGGGAACAGCTGGCATTGATTCTCTTTTATTTTCTTCAATTAGTCGTGATAACGGGCATTTATTGGCTTGACGACTATCGTCATTTATCGATAAGTCTTTATGCGGCATTCCTAAGTACATGCCTTCTAATTGGTTATCTCTTTTTTCGATACATCACGAATCGCTCGTTCTACCAGCGGATGGAAAAACAGCTGACCTCCATGGACGATTTTACAAGCAATGTACAGCAAAGCCCACTGGCGGAGGGCTTACAACAGCTTTTGAAAAGCCAATTCCGTCACTATAAAACAGACCTTCATAATTATAAATACAAACTGGAGGGGCATATTCAGTTTATCAATCAATGGGTGCATCAAATGAAGACCCCTTTGTCTGTTATTCATTTAATTGTCCAGGATGAGGATGATTCCCGTTCCAGCGCAATTAGGGATGAGTTGGATCGTCTTAAAAAGGGATTGGATATGGTTTTATACACAGCACGCTTAGATACTTTTGAACGCGACTTTTATGTGGAGACCCTAAATTTGCAAACCGTTGCCCGTTCTGTGACATCCAGCCAGAAACGCTTATTTATTCGGAAGCGAGTGTTCCCAGTGATAGAAATCGATGGGGGTCTTCAAGTGGCATCAGATGAAAAATGGTTGTCCTTTGCCATTACCCAGTTGATGACCAATGCCCTGCGCTATACCGTTGAGGAGAATCGTAAAATATACTTTCATGGCTATAAGCGTGGAATAAATACCGTTTTAGAAATCCGTGATGAAGGAGTCGGGATTCCCCAAAGCGACTTACCCCGTGTCTTTGATCCCTACTTTACAGGTGAAAATGGCCGCAACTTTCAAGAATCCACCGGAATGGGCCTCCATCTCACCAAGCAAATCTGCGAAAAACTCGGACATCGTATCGAAATCGAATCCACCATAAACCAAGGAACCAACGTGCGCATTATTTTCTAATGGTGTTTTTTTGATGCCATTAATGGAATCAATTTATGGAATCAATTTATGATGTCATTTATGGTGTCAATTATGGTGTCAGGCACCGTCTGTGGACACTTTCCTGTTTTGTCCTTTTGGGGCGGACGCTCGGATGGATGGTTATCTACTTACTGCATAATTTTCTCAACCTTACAATTGTGTAAGATAGTTGTAAGTTTACGACATGGAAGCGGGTGCTGATATCTAGGTAAAATGAGGGTACGAATAAAACAGGGAGTGAAATTGGATGTCGATTTTAGATGTGAGACATTTAGAAAAGATTTATGAGGGGAAAGTGGCGCATAAAGCCATTGAAAATATAAATTTTACGGTTGAAAAGGGTGAATTTGTTGGAATCATGGGGCCGTCTGGCAGTGGAAAAACCACACTCTTGAACCTTATTGCCACAATCGACCGGCCAACTGCGGGGGACATTTTTATTAATGGGAAAAACCCCCATGTGCTCAATCGAAAGGAAACTGCGCTATTTAGACGCCATGAGCTAGGGTTTGTTTTTCAGCATTTTAATTTACTAGATACGTTAACTGTAGAGGAAAATATCGTTCTACCGCTCACACTTGATGGTGAAAGTGTGAAGGAAATGGACCAAAAACTCAATCAGGTAGCAAAGAAATTAGGGATTGACCCAATCCTGAAAAAACGCACCTATGAAATTTCAGGCGGTCAAATGCAGCGGACGGCCATCGCCCGTGCCATCATTCATCAGCCAGCGCTTATTTTGGCGGATGAACCAACAGGGAACCTGGATTCAAAATCAGCAAAGGATGTCATGGAGACACTGACTGCAATCAACAAGGAAGATGGCGCTACCACATTAATGGTCACACACGATGCTGTCGCCGCAAGCTATTGTCACCGTGTCATTTTTATTAAGGATGGACAACTATATAACGAAATCTACCGCGGTGATAACCGCCAGGCATTCTTCCAAAAGATTATTGATATGCTTGCGTTGTTAGGAGGGGACAGCCGTGACCTTTCCACAGTTCGTTTATAGAAATGTGGTCCGTAATAAACGGACCTACGCAGCCTACTTCTTAAGCAGTGCTTTTTCGGTCATGATCTTTTTTATTTACGCCCTATATATCTTTCATCCAGATATTAAAAAGGGTGTAACTTCGGCGCTTGCTGTTGAATTAATGACGGCTGCTGAAGTAATTATGTACGTGTTTTCCTTCCTGTTTGTCCTATACTCTGTCAGCACGTTTCTAAAATCACGGAAACGTGAATTTGGAATTTTAATGATGCATGGCATGACAAAGGGTCAGTTAAATCTTATGGTGTTTTTAGAGAATATGATAATTGGGGTTGGAGCGATTATTATAGGAATTGGGGCTGGAATGATTACGGGGAAACTCTTTCTTATGATTGGCTCCAAAATGATTGGAATTCCCCCCTTGTCATTTTATTTTTCTGAAAAAGCACTCTTGCTCACTGTCGGCGCCTTTTTAATCCTTTTCCTTTGTATATCATTATTTACAACCATTCTTGTCAGAGTAAATAAATTAATTGATTTATTTCAGGCAGGGGAAAAGCCGAAAAAAGAACCCAAAGTATCGGTCTTCTTATCAATTTTCTCAGCAATTTTGCTCATCGTCAGTTATTATTTAGCCGCAACAGCAACCATGCTGACATTAATTTTCAGAGTTCTGCCTGTAATTGGAATGACAATTGTTGGCACCTACTTTTTCTATACTCAGCTATCGGTATGGGTTACAAAACTACTTCAAAAAAATCGTTTCTTGTTTTGGAAAAAAACGAATTTAGTGACGTTCTCCAGTCTGGCCTATCGTTTGAAGGATAATGCACGGATGTTTTTCATGGTAACGATTGTTTCAACGGTGGCATTTTGTGCGGTAGGGACGCTTGCCTCGATGAATGTAATGATTAAACAACTCGACGTAGAGTTTCCCGCTGAAATTAGTTATCTTGCAAAAGATGATCAACCAGTTCACCAGCAAAATTTACAGCAAATTGAAGCGGAATTAAAGGAAAAGAATATCAATTACACAACGAATCAGATCCTGATTAAAAACGTAGCTGTTGCTTCTTCAACAGATAAATATGCACGAGAAAAAATCCCGGTCGTTTCTTTCTCGGATTATAAAAAAATTGCAGCAGCAGCTGGCTACGAATTTGATGAAAAGCGGCTTGTCGGAAATGAAACGCTAGAAATGCGTACATCGATTTTTAGTAACTTGGAAGAAGTAACCTATACCTTAAAACAGGATCAGATAAGACTTACTCATGACCAGCCCACTAAACACATCGTTTTTCCCAACCAGTTGCTTCATGGTCAGGGGATCGTAGTTAGTGATGGGTTGTTTGACAGGCTTACACCCGTGAATACCGAAACCTTTACGGGCTTTTACACAAAGGAACTCAAAAAAACAACAGGGATGGCAGAAAATCTAGTCAGGAACGGTACCTCGATGTCGTTAGAACATGTTCCTTACTCGATCACGGTCAGCGGAACTTTATACGAACTACAAATGGGTATGTATAAGATGATGTTATTCGTTGCTTTATTAATTGGTGCAGTATTCTTTATCGCGGCAGGAAGCTTTCTATATTTCAGGCTTTATGCAGATTTGGATTACGACAGGCGCCAATATCTGACCATTACAAAGGTAGGATTAACCGATCGTGAACTAAATAAAATTGTTACTCAGCAGCTGGCCTTGCTTTTTTTCGTGCCAATTGTAGTAGCCTTTGTTCATAGTGGGTTCGCCTTTATGGCATTACAAAGCTTTTATAAATTATCGATAGCAAAAGACATGATTATCGTTCTAGCTGGTTTCTTACTGGCACAATTCATTTATTTCTTTTTGATTCGCTACCGATATTTACGAAACCTGAAAAAATCATTAATTTAGAACAAAGCCCATCTGATTCTATAAATTAGATGGGTTTTGTTAAATATAATTCGATCTATTTATTCTATAATGAATAACGGAAATTTTCTTTATTTAATCGATCCACAGGTTCCTGATTTAGGAGCCTGTCTGCTTGTTATTGGAGTAATTGCAGATGAATGTAACTTATGGTATATTTGAAGAAAATGACCGAAAAACTAAAATGGTCAGTGGAGGTTGACATGGCAACCGATCGAAGAAAGCTGATTGTAGAAGCAGCAACGAAATCCTTCTCCTTGTTTGGCTATAAAGCAACAACAATGGATCAAGTCGCAAAGTTGGCCAATGTAGGGAAAGGGACGATTTACACCTTTTTTAAAAATAAAGAAGAATTATTCGAAGAGATTATTTCCACTTTGGTAAAGGAAATGATTGCGGAAGCAGAATCTGTTATCCAACCAGATTTACCCTTTACTGAAAATGTGCATCGGGCGCTTTATCGTTTATTAGAATTTCGCTCCCAGCACCAATTGATGATCAAGATGGTGCAAGAGGAAACGGAAATGGGGACTTTAGCGGTTTCAGAAATGCTGCAGCATGTGGAGGATGAAATTATTGCTTACTTAAAGCTGAAAATCGATGCGGCCATCACGAAAGGGGCCATCCCGGCAGCCAATACTGAAATCACTAGCTTTCTGATGTTAAAAATGTATATTGCCTTAGTTTCAGACTGGGAGAAGAATCATCAGCCGTTAAGCTCTGAACAAATTGCGGAAATTATGAAGGTGTTTTTAGTAAAAGGTCTGTCCACGTAAACAAGTACATAAAGGTTTCCGTTTTCGGTAAAAAGCTGCTTATTCCTGCATCTAGGATTAGAGGGTCCGCACTTATCGGTTAGGGGAGTTCAAGGTTAAGCAACCGAGCTGATAAATAGACGGAAAAATTCCGCTTATTTCGAAATTATTATTAAAAAACGCTGAAATAGACGGAGAGATTCCGCCTATTTACTCGAAAAACGTGAAATTGGGAGATTTTGCTTTGCATAAGCGGAAAATCTCCCCTTATTTACCCCGAAACGGGCCCCATTCTACATTTAAGCGGAAAATCTCCGCTTATTTTACTTTTGCTGGTTATTCGATTAAGGAAAAGATATCGTATTTAAAGTTGAATGAGTTCCTAATAAAGAAACTCGCACAATGGCGAGTTTTACCTTTTTATATACCAATATACTTTAAGAAAAGCACCTTGCGTCGGAACCCTTTAGTATGTACATGTCTTCTTTTCAAATCGACGCGTACCTATGTGGATCCGTTTTTTATTTTATAAGATAAAGATTCTTTGAAGCAGTGGCTATTTTTGGTGCATTCTTACGGTTGCCAGTGAATTCCTCCATTAAACTTAAAAAAGTTCCGAAAAGGTAATTGACTACGGAACCAGCGAGGATTCCAAATCCAAGTGCGGTTAAAAAATACGCAGTATTGTAACCGTTTACAAATTGACCGAACAAAATGAGAATGATTCCTAAACTGCTTCCGAAGATAGCTGTTTTCTTAAATGTAAATATACTCTTTAAGTGTTTTTCCTGCATCATTATCAACTCCCCTGTAAGAATATTCTATCAATTGTCACATAATTGTCAAACTTTTTTTGAAAATATTATTTTTTTAATTTTGTGTATTGACTTCTGTATTAGACACTCTGATTGGAAACGGGGCCAAGTAAATTTGGCCCCGGGCATTATTTCTTTGCTAGGTTTTCTTGTGCCATCTTTACCAATTCGCGAACCATGCTGCCGCCCAGCCGGCCTCCTACTTTCCCTGCCTGCTCTGAGGTGAGTTGGCCGTTATAACCTTTTTTCAATGGAACCCCCACCTCTTGTGCTGCTTCGAATTTCGCATCCTCCGGGTTACCGGTATTTGCGACTTTGGCCTTTAACGCATCTAAGCCTGTTCGCGCCTCTGGAACAAGGATTTTATTTCTTCTTCTCGCCATTAAAATCCCTCCTTTACGTTAGGATTTCCCGAATGTAAAAAATAATCAATAATCACTGGAAAAACCCATATTAATCCAGTATAATAACTGATAATAAATTCGGAAAAAATCAATGAAAAAGAGAGTAGTTATCTATGATGGTCCAGCGATTCAGGGGTGGTGTGAGCCTGAAACAGGATAGATAATGAAGCGCACTTTTGAGATGCATGCCTGAAGGTAAAGTAGGGTATGCCGGAGGATCCTCCGTTAAAAAAGAAAGCTGGTTCATTATGTGAACAATTAGAGTGGTACCGCGGGAAGTTTAACTCTCGTCTCTTTTAATAGAGACGGGAGTTTTTTGTATTTTTATAAGGCTGTGTTAAAGATTAATGTTGATTATGGCAACCTGTTGGTTAGAGTGGAAGGCACGAAGACTCCTGCGGGAATACGGGGCAGGGGAGACCCCGCAGGAGCAAAGCGACGAGGAGGCTCCCCGTCACGCCCGCGGAAAGCGAAGTGCCTGGAACGGAAATCAACAGACTAGTTTAACACAGCCCTTTATAAAAAAATAGGAGGTTGAATCGAATGAATTTTAAACAAGAGCTGGCATCGATCTTACATGATTTGCTTGGCCAAGAGATGACACTGAAAGACTTGGAACTGATGATCGAAAAGCCAAAAAACCAGGAGCACGGGGATTTAGCTTTTCCTTGCTTTACGTTAGCGAAGCTAAAAAGAAAATCCCCCAATCTGATTGCCGAAGAATTATGTAAAAAAATTCAATCCCCCATTTTTGAAAAAGTGACTGTGGTTGGGGCATATCTTAATTTCTTTTTAAACAAAAAGACGGCATCCGAAAAAGTTGTAAGAGATATCCTCGCACAAAAGGGGAAGTATGGTGAGCTGACGTTTGGGAACGGCGGGGCTGTCACGATTGACATGTCCTCTCCTAATATTGCAAAACCCTTCTCAATGGGGCACTTGCGTTCAACTGTAATCGGCAATTCACTCGCTTTAATTGTAGAGAAATGCGGTTATAAACCCCTTAAAATTAATCATCTGGGTGACTGGGGGACGCAGTTCGGGAAGTTAATCACGGCCTATCAATTATGGGGAGATGCCGACAAGGTTAAAGCCAATCCGATTAAGGAATTATTGTCCCTTTATATTAAATTTCATGAAGAAGCCGAGAGCAACCCTTCTCTTGAAGATCAAGGACGGAGTTGGTTTAAGAAACTGGAAGACGGTGACGCGCAAGCATTAGAGCTTTGGAAATGGTTCCGCGATGAGTCATTAAAAGAGTTTTCCAGAATATATGAGCTAATGAATGTTGAATTTGATTCATATGCAGGTGAGGCCTTTTATAACGACAAAATGGATCGCGTCGTTCAACTTCTAGAGGAAAAGCATTTACTCGTTGAGTCCGAGCAGGCACAAGTGGTCGAACTAAATGAAGAACAACTTCCGCCATGCCTTATTAAAAAGTCGGATGGGGCCACCTTGTATGCGACCCGTGATTTAGCTGCGGCTCTTTATCGACAGGAGGAGTATCAATTTGTTCAATCCTTATATGTCGTAGGCCATGAACAAAGTCTTCATTTTAAACAGTTAATCGCAGTGTTATCAAAGATGGGTTATGATTGGTCGAAACTAATGCACCATATTCCCTTTGGTATGATGCTAAAAGACGGAAAGAAAATGTCGACGAGAAAAGGGAAGGTTGTTTTATTAGAAGAAGTTTTAAATGAATCGATTGCAATGGCTCGACATAATATTGAAGAGAAAAATCCTAATCTTGCTAACAAAGATAAGGTAGCTAAACAAGTGGGAGTTGGCGCGGTTATTTTCCATGACTTAAAGAATAACCGAATGAACGATATTGAATTTTCGTTAGAAGAGATGCTTCGCTTTGAAGGTGAAACAGGTCCTTATGTCCAATATACTTATGCACGGGCATGTTCCATTTTACGAAAAGCCACTGGTAAGACTGAGTATAAGGCTGCAACCTACACCAACTCATGGGAGAAGGAATGGAAGGTAACCAGCCTCTTAATAGAATTCGCTTCTGCGGTTCAAAGAGCCTGTACCAACTTCGATCCGTCCCAAGTGGCAAAATACATTATTGACCTGGCACAAGCGTTCAATAAATATTATGCGGAAGTAAAAATCCTCGAGGACAGCGCAGAGCAGCAGGGCCGATTAGCGCTAGTCTTTGCAGTAACCGAAGTTTTAAAAGAAGGGTTACGGTTATTAGGATTGGAAGCCCCTGATGAAATGTAGGATAATCAATTTGAGCTTCGGCTAAGCAATTGAAAGGGAGGCAAAAAGATGAGTAAATTATTATTTAAGCATTTTGAGCTTATAAGAGGAAGATTTGTTAACTTTGTGGGGGATCTAGAAGAAGGGACCGCCGGTATTCAGCCCAATGGATTTAATAATACGATCCATTGGCATGTGGGTCATGTTCTCACAGTTGCTGAGCAATTTATGTTTGGCTTTCCGAAAAAAACAACTCAGCTGCCAGCCAACTATATGCAGTTATTTGCCACAGGAACGAGTCCGGCTGCCTGGGAAGGGGATGTTCCCTCCGTTCAGGAATTAATCATTCAGTTGCAAGACCAATTAGCACGAATCAAAGAAATTCCAGTGGAGAGCTTTAACCAAAGACTAAAAACCCCATTCCTTGGTCAAGAAACCTTTGGTGAATTAGCCAATTTTGCACTTTTCCATGAGGGGATTCATTTAGGACAAATGCAGGCAATGAAGCGAATTATTAAAGCGAACGTAAATTAGTTTGAATAAATATTAGTGTGAAGGCATGGGGTCCTAATAAGGGCTCCATGCTTTTTTTACCTTTACAGGATAATTTTCTTCATTAATCGGACTGATTAGGAAAAGATTATGTAGTGACACATTGATATTTTGTGGAAATTCGTATACCTGTCAAAAATAAAACACTTCATATAAAAATGGTGTTGTGTTAAAATCAATCGGTAATTTTACTTCAAATGTGGTGGGTGAATCCAGTGCTCTCTTCTTTTAAGAGATTCTTAATCGGCCGGCCGTTAAAATCAACGGAACTAGGCGAACAAAAATTAAATATCCTAAAGGCTTTAGCGATACTATCCTCCGATGCCCTATCATCTGTGGCATACGGGACTGAACAAATTCTGATTGTGTTAGCAACGGTTAGTGTCATTGCTTACTGGTACTCAGTACCGATTGCTGTTGGAGTATTATTTCTATTAGCTGCGTTAATCCTTTCCTACCGACAAATTATTATTCCTATCCCCATGGCGGCGGGGCCTATATTGTTTCGAAAGAAAATATTGGTGAGAAAGCGGGATTAATTGCAGGGGGATCCCTTTTAGTTGATTACATATTGACGGTAGCGGTAAGTGTCACGGCGGGTACAGATGCGATTACGTCAGCATTTCCAGCCCTGCATGAGCATACGGTGGGAATAGCGTGTATTCTGGTAGTCTTTATCACCATTCTCAATCTGCGTGGTATAACAGAGTCAGCATCCATCTTAGCTTATCCCGTCTATTTATTTGTTGTAGCGCTATTTATTTTAATTGGTGTCGGTCTTTTTAAAATTATGACAGGCGATGTCTCTCCAACTGCTCAGCATACGGCAATTGGGACGCCTGTTCAAGGAATAACACTGTTCTTGCTGCTTCGCGCTTTTGCATCGGGATGCTCAGCATTAACAGGGGTGGAAGCCATTTCAAATGCCATTCCAAGTTTTAAAGACCCAGCACCAAAGAATGCGGCCAAAACATTAATTTTAATGGGGACATTGCTCGCCTTGTTATTTACGGGTATTACTTTCCTGGCTTATTATTACGGAATTTCACCAAAACATGACGAAACGGTCGTCTCACAAATAGCAAAAGAGACTTTTGGACGTAATTACCTATATTTCTTTGTCCAAGGTACGACCGCACTTATATTAGTTCTGGCCGCTAATACTGGATACTCCGCGTTTCCGTTATTAGCCTATGCGCTTGCCAAGGATAAATATATGCCAAGGATGTTTACCATTAGGGGAGATAGACTGGGGTATTCCAACGGGATTGTATCCTTAGGGGTAGCTTCGATTTTACTTATTATTTTCTCTAGAGGTCAAACAGAGCACTTAATCCCACTTTATGCGGTTGGCGTATTTATCCCGTTCACCTTGTCGCAATCAGGGATGATTATAAAGTGGTTACGGGAAAAACCAGCTGGATGGGTGGCAAAACTAGCTGCCAATCTAATCGGGGCACTCATCACCTTAGCCGTATTAATCATTTTCTTTTTGACTAAATTTAGCCAAGTATGGTTTGTGGTTATCTTTTTACCAATCATCGTGTTTGCCTTCAAACGTATTAACCATCATTATGAAGCGGTTGGGGAACAATTAAGAATCCATCCAGGTGATCCTGCGCCTCCGATTGAGGGAAATGTTATTATTGTCCCTGTCGCCGGGATTACTAAGGTTGTTGAAAACTCAATCAATTATGCCAAATCGTTAACGGATCAAATCTTTGCGGTGTATGTGTCCTTTGATCGTGAGGACGAAAAGCGTTTCGAGGAAAAATGGAAGCAATGGCAGCCGGATGTAAGGCTCGTTACGCTACAGTCGCATTACCGAAGTGTACTGATTCCTCTATCGAAATTTATCGATACGGTAGAACATAAAGCAAGTGAAAACCAATATCGGGTGACCGTATTGATTCCGCAATTTATAACAAAGAAAAACTGGCACAATATTTTGCACAACCAATCAAGTTTATTGATTCGTACCTATCTTATTTTTAAAAAGAGGGTTATTGTGTCAACACTCCCATTTCATTTCAAAAAATAACACATTTTAATTTGGGCATTTTGATTTCTGCTCCAGGCGCTTTACTGAGGCGCAAAGAAAATTTTAAGCAAAGCAAAACCACCGGGATTTAGTCGGTGGTTTTCTTTGTCTTCTTGACTAAAAAATAAATAGCTCCTAGAACAACTGCCCCGATAACGGCGGGCATTACGTAGGGTTGTGCGTACTCTTTAATATGTGCCCAGTTACTGCCTAAGACCTTACCTAAGTAGAGGAATAGAATCGTCCACGGAATAATAGCTGCCACCGTGTATAGCGTAAATTTGGCTGCTGACATTTTAGCAATACCTGCTGGGATGGAAATCGCATGCCGGACAACAGGAATGAAGCGTGCTGAAAAAATAACACCGGCTCCATATTTTTCAAACCATTGTTCAGCTATATCGATATGATGCTTTTTAATAATTACATATTTTCCGTACTTTTCTAAAAAAGGTCTGCCGCCGTAATAACCGGCCCAATATAAAAATAACTGTGCAAGTGTTCCGCCTATGGTCCCGGCAATGACGGATCCAATAAAATTAAGATGTCCCTGCGAAATCATATAACCGCCATAGCCTAAAACAATTTCACTCGGGATAATCTCTATCATTAATCCTATTGCAATGCCGAAATAGCCCAATTGTGATAAAAACTCCAAGATCGAACTAATAAAATCTGTCATAATTCACCTTCACTTAACTATATGTTAGTATCTCCCTTCCTAGTGTAAACCAGATTGTCTATTTAAGAAATAAATATGGTCCCTTTCTTTGGGACATTCCTAAAAAATCAAAAAACAATTCACTGATTTTTTTCTACATGAGATATTTTAAAAACATGGTGGCAATCCCGAAGTAGGTAAGCAGTGAAAATATATCATTCAAAGTGGTAATTAGGGGTCCTGAGGCAACAGCAGGATCAATTTTTAAACGAAAGAGAATAAGCGGAATAACTGTCCCTGCAAGTGTTCCAATGATGAGCGTGAAAAATAGAGAACTGCCGACTACTGCCCCTAAAATGAGACTTCCCTGCCAAATATATGCAATCACTGCAATCAAAATAGAGCAAGTCATACCAATGGTAATCCCAACACCCAATTCCCTTGCAATTAATCGTGCAATCACACCTTTATTAATATCGTACGAAATCAATCCTCTAACGACGACTGCCAGCGATTGTGTCCCTGTGTTTCCAGTCATGCCGGCAATCATCGGCATAAAAAAGGCCAGCGCGACTACTTGCTTTAGCGTATCTTCAAAACTGCTGATAATTCTTCCTGAAACCACACCGATAAATAAAAGCAAGATGAGCCATGGAAGCCTTCTTGCGGCTGCAACTAAAGTCTTTGTTTCAAAGTCAATGGATTTTCCAGATGCCGATAATTTTTCAATATCTTCATTGGCTTCCTTTATTACGATGTCAATAATGTCATCCACAGTGACAATCCCGACGAGGACATTATTCTCATCGACGACGGGGATGGCTAGGAAATCATAGCGCTCCACGATTTGCGCTACAACCTCTTGGTCTGTCACGACTGTAACAGAAATGATCCGTTCATACATAATGGTCCTTATTTTTTCATCTAGCTCTGCTAAGAGTAAATCACGATAAGAAACGACGCCAACCAATTTCCGGTCTTCATCAATAACGTATAGATAGTTAATGGATTCGGCAAATTCAGCGAACACCTTAAACTTGTCAACCGCTTCCCTAACCGTATAAGAGCTGCGAATCCAAACAAACCGATTCGTCATGATTCTGCCGGCCGTCTCTGGTGGATATTTCATAATATCTTGAACAGCATTAGACTCCTCGGCCTTCATTCCTGAAAGAAGGGAATCTTTTTTCTCTGGCGATAATTCATGCAGTAATGACGCTAGGTCATCATTATCCATTAAATCAAGGACCTTACTAGACTTTTCAATTCCTAAAAGATTTAATAAGCCAAGCTGATCTTCCTTTTCAAGTTCTTCCATTAAATCAGCAAGAACATCAAATTTTAAAAATAGGAGAAATCTCCCTTTATGTTTTTCAGGTAAATCCTCATAAATCTTAGCGATATCATAGGGCTGGAGTTCATCAAGTATATTTTCAAATTCCGTTTTTCTGTTTTCCTTTAATGTTTTTATGATATAAAGACTTAATTCATCTTGAGTCATATCCTTAATCATGGATGAAACCAGCTCCTTATCTTGCTAATGAATAAATTCTAATTTACAAAAGAAATATAGATGAAAAAGGAAAGTTAACAAATAATAATCCAATAATCATAAATCTAGTATGTGTTAATCAATCTTATTATTTGTAAAAGAATTGAAATAAGCTATTTGGACTATTATTTGATAAAATAAGGAAGTATTGACTAAATCATTTCATGTGTTGAACGGAGGAGTTTTGCATTGAAAAAGCATCATCAAGACATACAGGATCTCATCTATGTCCATTTAAACCAAACAGACCAGTATGTAATGTCTTCCGGCATCGAATTTGCTGAATTCGCTGCTGCTTTTTCAGGTTCATTAAATCCCTTGCTATTACTTGCGCACCGCTTTGATGATGCTGATTTTAATATGCATACCCAACTTGAATATTGTCCAGATGATAGAATTAATAAATTGGCAGGGGAAGATGTCTATAGTTACGGAAATTTCTGTTGGATTGACTTTATTGAGGAAGATGTGTTGAATGAACTGACAGGTCAGGAAATCGCTGAACTATTATACTTAGGTCATCTAAAGCACCATTTGAAATTACCTTTTTATAATAAACTAGGTAACCGTTTTGTTTATTTGGCTCAAGATGATGGCTGGTTTAACAAAACCTATTACCGAAGCTTCAAGGATTTCTTCCATGTTTTAAGTGAAGTGATTGCAGGGAAACTAGGGGATCTTAAAGTTGAAAAGTCCATTCTTGGCTTTCGAAAGAAAAAGACCTATCCACAAGTAAATAAAGAAATCCTTCTGTCCCTAACGCCGTTCATTAAGGAAGGGATTTGTATTTCGTTACGAGATTCCGACCATCAACGGACGCGTATTGAAATTCCTATTTGGGTGATTGGCGATTTCGCCAATATGGATGATATGTTGGAGGAATATGAGCAAGTCTCATCGAAACCGTGTCATGCAAAAATCATTTTTGATAAAAAAACAAAAGAATGGAAATTAAACGTTGTCTAAATCTTTAGGCTTTAAAAATAAGTCCCACTCCATTTGGGTGGGACTGTTTGTTATGAGAACCACATGCTAAATAATCCTTCGTTCACACCTAAGTTATACATATAATAAATTCCGAATAATATGCTGACAATGCCTGCGAGGCTGTTCAAATATCTATTCACTTGCTTCCCTGATGTTAACACAAATGGGATTCCGATTACCGTTGAAAAGGTAAGCATTCCAACAATCGTGCCACAGCCAAAGATAAGTATGTATAATGCACCTTGCCATGCAGTCGAAACGGTACTCATTGTTAATAAAACCATAGCTGCACTGCCTGCAAGCCCATGAATGAGACCGATGAAAAAGGATTTAAGATGGGTACTCCCCTTTGTTTCTTTGTCTGGGGTATGATGGGGATGTGGATGACGATGTTTCATAAAAGATAAAAGACTATTTAGGCCGAGACTAACGAGCATGATCCCTACGATAAATTCAAGGCTCAAGGCGACGGTATCTGTGATTGTATTTTTGGCGACAATCAATATCATTCCGAATAGGAAGAGTGTAGCAGTGTGCCCAATCCCCCAATAGACACCTGCAAAGACGGAGCGCTTTATATTTTTTGATTCGCTCACGATCGTGGATACTGCAATAACATGGTCAGGCTCGATCGCATGCTTAATTCCTAGCAAAAAGCCTAATAATAATATCGATAAAAGTGTTCCCGTCATCAGCTCGCCTCCAAAAAAAGTTTCAACACAATTATACAGGATAAATAAAATAAGTATAGAAAATTGCCAAATTTGCCAGCACGAGTTTTTAAGCAAGCTGTAGCAATCATAAAATATTTTGGTAGGAAAAAACTTAAAAACTCGAATGACTACATTTCCTTTCTTTTTAAAATAAGTGTTAAAATATAACCGTGAATGAGAAAATGGAGGTTTCGTATGAAAACAAAATTAGGTTTATTATATGGAGGAAAATCAGCTGAACATCAAGTTTCCCTGCAAACGGCATTGGCTGTCATTCGGGCGTTAGATCATGAGAAATTTGATATTCATCCTATTTACATAAATACCCAAGGAAATTGGATTAAAGGACCGCAATTAAGTGAGCCGGTAGAAAATGTAAAGGCGCTAGAATTTTCAGAGGGGAATCAGTTATCACCTTTATCATTAGCCCCAACACTTTTCCAAGCGGAAAAGCAGGAAACATTAGATGTGATATTCCCGTTGTTACATGGTCCGAATGGGGAAGATGGAACCGTCCAAGGCTTATTAGAATTGCTTAACCTTCCATACGTTGGCAATGGAGTGCTTGCTTCGGCTGCGGGTATGGATAAAGTCATGATGAAAAATGTGTTTGCGCAAGCAGGGCTTGCCCAAGTGAACTATGTAGCTTTTATTAAGAGTGAGTGGGAGAAAGCTAAAGCTGAGGCTTATAGCAAGGTCGAAACAGAACTTGGCTACCCTTGCTTTGTGAAGCCGGCGAACCTAGGTTCAAGTGTCGGTATCAGCAAATGTACCAATCGCGCTGAATTAGAAGCAGCCTTTGCTGAAGCCTTTCAATTTGACCGCAAAGTCATTATTGAAGAAGGCGTTGTTGCCCGTGAAATTGAGGTGGCGGTGCTTGGAAATGATGAACCTGAATGTTCAGTAGCCGGTGAAATTGTTCCGAAGAAGGACTTCTACGATTACAAAGCAAAATATGAAAGCGGAGATACCGCACTAATCATTCCAGCTGACATTACTGACGAGGAATACGCGCAGCTAAAAGAAATGGCGATTAAAGCCTTTAAATCTTTAGATTGTTCTGGTTTAGTTCGTGCGGATTTCTTTTTGACTAAAGATGGGAAAGCATTGATTAATGAAGTAAACACAATGCCTGGCTTCACGCCGTTTAGTATGTTCCCGCTCTTATGGAAGCACACGGGGTTAGAATACCCGCAATTGATCGAGCGGCTAGTTCAACTTGCTAAAGAAAGGCATGCTGAGAAGCAACAGATTAAGTTTACTTTCTAAAAAACAGAGACACGGCTGTAATGCCGTGTCCGTTTGTATTTAAAACCTATTCAAAGTCAAAGAAGGAGGATATCCATGATAAAACGATCGTTAAAACAGATTGCTGAGATGATTCCTGCCAAGGACGTTATCATTTCGTTTGCTGATACAATAATCTCGGGTGTATGTATTGATTCACGTAAAATTGAAAAAGGGAACTTATTTATCCCTTTTAAGGGAGAACATGCCGATGGACATAAATATGTCGAAGAGTCGATCCGTAAAGGAGCAGCAGCGGCTCTTTGGCAAAAGGATGTGCCCAATCCTCCATTACACTTGCCGATAGTGATCGTAGAAAATTGCCTTGTTGCCTTACAGGAATTAGCAAGAAGCTACCGGAAACAATTAGCGGTAAAAGTAGTCGGCATTACAGGAAGCAACGGGAAAACAACAACTAAGGACATGACAGCGGGTATTCTATCAACACAATACAAGGTCCTAAAGACAGAAGGCAATTATAATAATCATATCGGTCTTCCGTTAACAGTTTTAGGATTAAACGAGGACACTGAAATTGCCGTCCTCGAAATGGGCATGAGCGGCAGGGGAGAAATTGAGTTTCTAACAAATCTTGCCTGTCCGGATGCTGTCGTAATTACCAATATTGGCGAATCGCATCTACTTGACCTAGGTTCTAGAGAAGGAATTGCAGAAGCAAAGCTTGAAATTCTACAGGGGCTAAAAGATGGGGGACTAGCCGTACTCCATGGTGATGAGCCGCTGCTTATGGAAAGAATTCAAGAGCACAAAGGAAATATCCAGTTGAAGACTTTTGGGAGAAACGTTACAAATGATTTATATCCCACTGAAATTAAGCAGCTAGAGAATGGAAATCGTTTTAGAATTAACATGTCAGAGACTGCGTTTGAACTACCAGTCCTCGGAACACATAATATTTTAAATGCACTTGCTTCGATGTTAATCGCTAATTATTTTTCGATTCCTTTTGAAAAAATGAATGAGGGGTTAGCGAGTATTCAGCTGACCAATATGAGGATGGAGTTAGTCGAAGGGAAGCAGGGCGAAAAGATAATTAACGATGCGTATAATGCCAGCCCGACCTCAATGATGGCTGCCATTGAATTAGTATCGAATCTTCAAGGCTACGGACGTAAAATCCTTGTCCTAGGGGATATGCTAGAACTTGGTCCACAAGAAGAACAATATCATCAGCAAATAGGAGAAGCCTTAAACGATGAAAAAGTAGATCTCCTGTTCACTTATGGGACTTTAGGGATGCATATTGCAAATAAGGCTAGAATGGTTTTAGGGCAAGAAAGAGTCTTTGCTTTTACAGAAAAAGAAGCACTCATTCAGGAATTAAGGCAACATGTAGACCATCAAACGTTAGTTCTTATCAAAGCATCAAGAGGAATGAAATTAGAAGAAATAGTCACTGCTTTACAGGTAAATTAAGGAAATTAAAACTGATAAGATCATGAATGATTTCAAGCTGGGAAATGAAAAATAACAAAGAACCCCTTTGTGTGAGAAGGTGCCCTTTCATTTTTGCATTAGACTTTTTGATGAGGTAATAAGATTGGTTTGGGAATGTAACAAACTTGTCTTGATTGCAAAATACTAGTAACAGTGGTATGATGTTCATCAACGTGTCTAAAGAACGATGATTAAAGGGCATACTCCTTGAGGGAGGATGTTTTTTTTTGGTAAAATAAAGATGTTACCTATTTACGGCATTTTGATGCGTGTCAGCTCAAGCGCCATGGGGACCTGATTCGTTTCGGTCCTGCCTAAGATGAAGATAAACTATCCACTACCATCCCGATGAAATAAAAACCTATTTCATCTTAGATGATCTATATCCTTTTTCATCAAGGAATCCATTCTTGATGAATCCATAACGGACTTCACCTTAAGGCCCTCCAGCGCTTTTCGCCTCAATCCGAGCAGGCGCTACCGCTTTTCTGAGTATTAGGCGAAAATATTCAGCTCTCAAAAATATTTTCACATAGATGAAGGAGAATGAAAACATTGACAAAGTTTGAAGAATTAGGCCTAAGTCAGGCTACTTTACAAGCTGTCCTTAAAATGGGTTTTGAGGAAGCAACACCAATTCAGTCGGAAACTATTCCGTTGGGGCTAAAAGGAATTGATTTGATCGGGCAAGCTCAAACAGGAACAGGGAAAACAGCTGCATTTGGAATTCCATTGGTTGAAAAAATTGATACTAAAGCAGATGCTATTCAAGGGATTATTATTGCGCCGACTCGTGAACTTGCGATTCAAGTGTCTGAAGAACTTTATAAACTTGGTTCGGGCAAACGGGTGCGTGTACTGCCAATTTATGGCGGGCAAGATATCAGCCGCCAGATCCGCTCATTAAAGAAAGCACCACATATCATTGTTGGTACACCAGGACGTGTATTGGATCATATCAACAGAAAAACAATGCGTCTTGATACAGTTAACACCGTCATCCTTGATGAAGCGGATGAAATGTTAAACATGGGATTCATTGAAGACATTGAATCCATCCTTGCTGCAACACCAGAAGAACGCCAAACTTTACTTTTCTCAGCAACCATGCCTGGGCCAATTCAAAGAATGGCTGAAAAGTTCATGAAGGAACCGCAAATTGTTCGTGTGAAAACAAAAGAAATGACTGTACCTTCCATTGAACAATATTACCTTGAGGTTCAAGAAAGAAATAAATTTGATGTGTTAACAAGACTTTTAGATATCCAATCACCAGAGCTTGCGATTGTGTTTGGCCGGACAAAGCGCCGTGTGGATGAATTATCAGAAGCTTTAACTTTAAGAGGTTATACAGCGGAAGGTATTCACGGAGATTTAAGTCAGGCAAAACGGATTTCTGTCCTTCGCAAGTTTAAAGAAGGTACGATTGATGTTCTTGTTGCTACTGACGTGGCTGCAAGGGGTCTAGATATTTCTGGAGTTACCCATGTATACAACTTTGACATTCCACAGGATCCAGAAAGCTATGTTCACCGTATAGGACGTACGGGCCGTGCTGGTAAAACAGGTGTAGCGATGACTTTTATTACACCACGTGAAAAATCCTATCTTGCGGTTGTGGAAAAAACTACAAAACGCAAAATGGATAAAATGAAGGCTCCTACCCTTGATGAGGCGTTAGAAGGCCAACAAAAAGCGGTTGTAGAAAAGATCGTCCAAACGATTGAATCAAACAATTTACATTATTATAAAGCAGCAGCGCAAGAATTGCTGGAAGAAAATGATGCATCAACCGTTATCGCAGCTGTATTGAAAATGTTAACGAAAGAGCCGGATACAACACCAATTAAGTTAACAGAAGAACAGCTTCCACAAAGAAGAGAAAGAAAGCCGTATAACGACCGTGACCGTAGAAGAAGAGATGATTCTAGAGGTTCAGGTTCATACCGTGGCGATAATAATCGCAAAAAAGCGCCTGCAAGACCACGCAGTGGTGAAAAAAGAACTGGCGGCGGCGGTAAACCATCATCAAAGCCAAGAACATTTAATCACTAATCGAAAAGCGGAAGCGCCTTGCCCAGGGGCTGTAGCTAGACAGATATAGAAGCATGAACGATTTTGTTCATGCTTTTTTCTATGCTTAAAAGGGAATAGTAAGCATAAACACAATCCGCTGGAGTGATGATGATGACGTTGGTACGACTCGGTTATGTGGCAATGAGTGTGGAGCTTCAGAATGCTTCCCCTTCGCAAACGATGACATTTGCTCAATTTGAAAAAATAAAAGACCGGGACGCAGCAATTCGTAAATTAGAGAGAATTGCGATTTCAAACTTAGAAAATTGTCTGCGTCTTTTAAAACATAATGCGGGCAATCAAATTCACTTTTTTAGGTTCAGCTCACGACTCATTCCGCTTGCTAATCATGAGGAATTACTGGATTGGGACTACATCAGCCCTTTAAGGGACACACTCAAGAAGCTAGCCGTTTATATAAAGGAACACCCAGCTCGGATTGATTTCCATCCGGACCATTTCGTCGTTCTTAATACACCGGATAAGGATATATTAAAAAATTCCTTAAAAACGCTCGCCATGCATAAAGCCTTGCTAAAAGGAATGGAGATTGATCCCGAACATCGGTGTGTACTTCATGTTGGTGGTGGTTATAACGATAAGGAGAAAGCTCTCGAGCAGTTTATTCATAATTGGGCCTATATTTCCCCATCCATCCAGCAGATGATTATGCTCGAAAACGATGATACGACGTTTACGGTGAGAGACACCCTTTATCTATGTGAAAAGTTAGGCATTCCAATGGTGTTTGATTACCATCATCACCTTGCACACCATGAGGAAGAAGAATGGGCGGCGGACTGGGGGAGGATTGTTGCAACCTGGACCCAGTCTCCGCTGCCAATCAAGATGCATATTTCCAGTCCGCGCTCCGAAAAGGATTTTCGAGCACATGCGGATACAATTGACTCCCAAATGTTTCTGAGGTTTTTACGGCAAATTAAAGGGACCGTTCCTGAAATTCACTGTATGATTGAGGCGAAGCAAAAAGATGCGGCGCTTTTCCAACTTGCAGAGGATTTACAAGGAAGAGACGGAATTATGTGGATTGACCAATCGAGTTTTATGATCGAATAAAGAGTCGGCTGGGGAAGTTGGGCAAAGAAATAGGGATCGCAGTGAAAGATCATTCGACTGCAAATCCCTGTTATTTTTGCGCAAGTAAACCAATAATGGCAATGATAATAATGGCGGCCCAGATGAGAACCTTCCAAGGGGATTGGTATGAAATGCTTTTCTTCCTGTTGCTGGCCCAGTTTGCGGTACCTTTAATCGAATCTGAAAGCTCCTTTTTATTAAAATAGGGAATGGCTCCTAGCAAGAAGCCGCCAAGTAAGCCAAATAGATGGGCGGTAATATTAATGTTCGGCTGCAGGAAGGTCATAATCAAACTAACGACACAAAGGGTAAGGATAATTTGTGAATTCTGTTTGGAAAGCATATGTTTCCGGAACATAATAATCGCAAGGTAATAGCCAAACAGTCCAAAAATGGCTCCACTTGAGCCAACATGTGTGTAAGTGAGCGGCTCAAGCAGTAATGTAGCAACATTGGCAATGAATCCTGAGAGAAGATAAATAAATAAAAATAGCCCGCTGCCAAGCATGCGCTCAAGTGCTGGTCCAAAGAGTATGAGTGAAAAGCTGTTAAAAAGCGTGTGGGAGAACCCGCTATGCATAAAGGTCGGTGTAATCAGCCGCCAATATTCCCCTTCCATAATGTAAAGATTTACTCCAGAAAGATGTTCAAAGAACCAATTGTTTGGGAAGATTGGTAAACTAGTTAACAGATATAATCCTAAATGAATGGTAACAATAATAGAAACAATTGGGTAAAGGCGGATAAAATCGCGAAAGCTCTCCGTTCTCGTAAACATCACTTACACCTCCTTAGTTCATACTATTTATTGACGAATTTCCATTCTTGTACACTATTACTTATGCTAATCATATAACAAATAGAAGGAAGATGAAGAATGATTAAAGGGATTGGAATCGATATAATTGAACTTTCTAGGATTCAGACCATCCTTATCAGGCAAAAGAAGTTTGTCGACCGCGTGTTAACCCCAAAAGAACAGCAGAAATTTGCGGAGTTATCGGAAGTAAGGAAAGTAGAATTTTTAGCAGGACGATTTGCCGCAAAAGAAGCCTTTTCAAAAGCAAACGGAACGGGGATTGGTGAGGAATTATCCTTTCAAGATATTGAAATTGACAATGACAACTCAGGAAAACCATATATTGCAAAGCCTGAAGTCCGGGCCCATCTTTCCATTTCACATAGTAAAGAATATGCCGTAGCGCAAGTAACAATTGAAGAAGAGTAGGGACATTAATTTTTCGTGAAAATAAAATAGCTCGGCAACTTCCTTATCATAAACCCAAAGGTTGTCTCATATATTCATAGGGAAACAGGAGAGACAAGGTCAGCCATGGTCATTTTGGATAAGCAAACTCCAGTGCCTGACCCCTGCCTTTCTCTTCTCCATAATCATATGAAATGAGACAAGAAGGGGTTGAAGGAATGAGGAAAAAGTTGTTGCTGCTAATTACGGGGCTAATGGTCATTTTTGTACTAGCTGCCTGTGGCTCTAAATCACAAGGTGATGTAGTCAAAGAGCTAACTGGGAAACTGGATGACTTAAGTGGCTACAAAGTAAATGCAAAAATGACATTGAAAATGGGTTCAGATTCACAAGTTTATAAAGTGGAAATTTGGCACAAGGATCCTACCTTTTATCGAGTGAATTTGAAAAATGCCCAAAAGGACCAAAGTCAGATGATACTAAGGAATAATCAAGGCGTATTTGTTCTGACACCTGCACTGAATAAGAGCTTCCGTTTCCAAAGCGATTGGCCGCAAAACAGCAGCCAAGCCTACTTGTATGAATCACTGATTAAGGACATTGTTGCCGATAAAAGCGCAAAATTCACTACCACAAAACAATATTATGTATTTGAAACGAAAACCCGTTATCAAAATAATACAATGCTGCCTTTCCAAGAGATTAAACTAAATAAAAGTGACTTATCTCCTGCGGTGGTAAAAGTAATGGATCCGGATCGAAATGCCCTTGTAACGGTAGAGTTTTCTAAAGTGAAATTTAATGCGAGCTTTGACAAGGACGATTTTGATATGAAGAAGAATATGACACGTGCACAGCTCAATTTGCCAGCCATGGCGGACGGCGGCGATGATGCCTTTACAGTTATGTATCCAACCGTGGAATTAAAAGGAACGAAATTAATTGAGGAAAAAGATGTATCGCTTGAAGATGGGAAAAGAGTAGTCCTTACCTACGATGGTAAAAAATCATTTACTCTTGTTCAGGAAAAAGTTACGGCCAAAGCGGCTTCCGCCAATCCAACCTATGTTGAAGGAGATATAGTCGACTTAGGGATGACGATTGGGGCTGTTTCGGACCACTCGATCTCATGGTCGCATAATGGTGTAGATTACATGATTGCTTCAAAGAACTTAACGAAAGAAGAGTTAATTGAGGTGGCTGCATCTGTCCAAGGTGAAGCCGTAAAATAAATCATTTAGCTAGCAGGCTCATATTGGGCCTGTTTTTTTGATGTCTAGCTCCAGCGCCAGGGCGCTTGCACTTTTCTTATTTGTTTGTACTTCACAACAGTAGTATGATAAT
The DNA here is from genome assembly GCF_023714155.1 of Neobacillus sp. MER 74. Taxonomy (NCBI): domain Bacteria; kingdom Bacillati; phylum Bacillota; class Bacilli; order Caryophanales; family Bacillaceae; genus Neobacillus; species Neobacillus sp. MER 74. Next base: position 6,630 of record NZ_JAMAUV010000020.1, on the reverse strand, counting down.
TTTGTGATAATAAGGAAATAATTAATTAAGCTATTAGGAAGTGGGAACATGGAAGAACAAGGTTTTTTCTATCGTGATACATGGGCTGAAGTCGATTTAGATTGTATATCTGCCAATGTTACCTCCATTAAGAAACAATTGCCTCAACAAGTAAAGGTGATTGCGGTTGTGAAAGCTAATGCATACGGGCATGGTGATGTTCAGGTGGCAAAAACAGCACTAGAAGCAGGGGCTGCCTATCTTGCTGTTGCATTTATGGATGAGGCAATCGCTCTAAGGAATAAAGGAATAACAGCGCCTATCCTCGTTTTGGGGGCATCTCGTCCTGAAGATATCCAAGTGGCAGCAAAATTTGATATCACCCTTACTGTTTTTCAGAAGGAATGGCTAGAAAAGGCATTGAAATATGTAAAGACGGAAGATCGAATTTCATTTCATATCAAAGTAGATACAGGCATGGGGAGAATAGGCGTGCGGAGTGTATCGGAATTAACTGCCGTCGAACAAATGATTTCTGAACATAGCCCATTTCATCTAGAAGGGATTTTTACTCATTTTGCGACGGCGGATGAACTAGATGAAACTTATATGTACCAGCAATTAGCTTTATTCGAAAGTATGGTTACCGCACTCAAACAAAAACCAAAATATGTTCATTCTAGCAATAGTGCAGCAACCTTGCGCTTTCCAAAGACATATTTTAATGCAGTCCGGGTTGGGATTGCGATGTATGGATTAACCCCTTCATTGGAGATGGAAGATAAAATTCCCTTCCAGCTAAAGGAGGCTTTTTCCCTTCGAACTCGACTTGTTCATGTTAAGAAAATGCCAAAGGGTGAAAAATTGAGTTACGGGGCAACCTATGAAACTGATGATGAAGAGTGGATTGGGACAATCCCAATTGGGTATGCGGACGGCTGGATACGCAAACTGCAAGGGCAAGAAGTGCTTGTAGAAGGGAAGAGGACACCAATTGTCGGTAGAATTTGTATGGATCAATGTATGGTCCGCCTGCCATATCATGTTCCAATTGGGACACCTGTCACATTAATAGGCGCTCAGGAGAACCAGTTTATTTCAATCAATGAAATTGCCAAAAAACTAGAAACCATTAATTATGAGGTCCCCTGTATCATTGCCAGTCGGGTTCCGCGTCTTTATAAAAAGGGAGGGAAAGTTGTCGATTTAAAAAATTATCTTCTCGAAAATTAAAGGCCTAAATAAAGTTTTTACATCATATTTATGATATTGCGGTGATTTGTGCATAAAAGGGTCTTTTATTGGATTATAATACAGTAGTATTATAATTAGTCTATGCAATAGGTTCGATTAATGTTATAATTAAATATGGTACAGATAATAAATGAAACTCACTGTGTGAAACAGGCCAAAAAGGCGATTCATCATGTGTAGTGGCGTTTATGCATCAGAAGGAATTCTGGTTAGATAAAAATGGTGTGTAGTGATGGTGGAGGTGTATGTTTGTGTCTGAATCCGGCGCAACTACGGAAATCTTAGTGAAGTTACCGCAACATCTTTTAACTGAATTAGATGGTTTTGTGAAACAAGAGAATGTAAACCGCAGCGAGTTTATCTACCAGGCAACAAAAATGTATTTACGCGAACGTAAAAAGAGACAAATTCGCGAGTCGATGAGACGTGGATACATGGAAATGGCCAAGATTAATCTAGGGATTGCATCAGAAGCATTTTTAGCAGAATATGAGGCAGAACACACAGTTGAACGTCTTGTAAGCGGAGGATAATCCTTTGATAGTCAAACGTGGTGACGTTTATTTCGCGGACCTATCCCCAGTTGTTGGTTCTGAACAAGGCGGCGTCCGACCTGTACTTGTCATCCAAAACGACATCGGGAATCGGTTTAGTCCCACAGTGATTGTTGCAGCGATTACAGCTCAAATTCAAAAAGCCAAGCTTCCTACTCATGTAGAAATTGATGCGAAGCGCTACGGATTTGAACGAGATTCGGTCATTCTGTTAGAGCAAATTCGCACAATTGATAAGCAGCGGTTAACCGATAAAATCACCCATCTCGATGACGAAATGATGGAGAAAGTGGATGAAGCCTTGCAGGTAAGCCTGGGTCTCATCGAATTTTAATTTAAAGCACGCTCTTTTTAGAAAGAGCGTTTTTTCATACATATCCTGTCCTCATTCTTAAATTTGCTAAGGCAAGCATGACGCTTGCCTATTTTTTTTGAAAAAAATGTGAGGATGGCCATTTAATGAAACAGAAAGTTTATTCTGCTACAATAGAATAAAAGGAATGGAGGGCAAGTTTTGTGAATGATACAATCGTAAAAGAGGATCAGTTGTTAAAGAAAATTGCTGCTGAGTTAGCAGTATCTTTTAAACAAGTAAAGAGTGTTATTTCATTATTAGATGAAGGCAATACAGTTCCTTTTATAGCTCGCTATCGTAAAGAAATGACAGGAGCACTTGATGAAGTCCAAATTAGAAATATTTTAGATCGCTGGCAATATGTCCAAAACCTCGAGCAAAGAAAAGAAGAGGTTATCCGCATTATTTCAGAGCAAGGAAAATTAACTGACGAACTAAGCGCTGCCATCACTAAGGCTGAGAAGCTTCAAGAGGTTGAAGATTTATACAGACCTTATAAACAAAAAAGACGGACTAAAGCAACGATTGCAAAGGAAAAAGGGCTTGAACCATTGGCTGAATGGCTGCTGACATGCTCAAAAGAATCGATTGAGGAAAAAGCAAAACAATTCTTATCAGAGGAAAAAGAAGTTTCTACTGTGGAAGATGCCATTTCAGGAGCGAAAGATATTATTGCTGAACGGGTTTCGGATGATGCTGAAAGCCGAAAATGGATTCGTAAGGAAACGTTTAAGTCTGGTTCTGTTGTATCGGTAGTGAAAGATGCGGAAAAAGACGAGAAAAACGTCTATGAAATGTACTATGAATATGAGGAACCAATCAATAAAATTGTCCCACACCGGACTCTCGCCCTAAACCGCGGGGAAAAGGAAGATATTTTGCGAGTATCGTTAAAGATGAATGCCGATTTAATTCTAACATATTTGTCGAGAAAGTGGATTCGTGCCCAGCACTCACCGGCAGCACCTGTTGTACTAGAGGCACTGGAGGATAGTTACAAACGACTGATTCAACCTTCGATTGAGCGCGAAATTAGGAATGAATTAACGGATAAAGGTGAAGAGCAAGCCATACATATATTCTCTGAAAATCTTCGGAACTTACTATTGCAGCCGCCGTTAAAAGGTAAAGTGGTTATTGGAGTTGATCCTGCTTATCGGACGGGCTGTAAACTCGCAGTGGTGGATGAAACAGGCAAAGTTTTGAAAATTGATGTGATCTATCCACATCCACCTGTTTCAAAAACAAAAGAAGCCCGCGAAAAATTTATTAACATCCTCCGTGACTATAAAGTAGAAATGGCTGCGATCGGAAATGGGACCGCTTCAAGGGAAACAGAACAGTTTGTTGCCGATATTTTAAAAGAAATGGATGAGGAGATTTTCTACTTAATTGTCAATGAAGCGGGAGCAAGTGTATACTCTGCATCTGAACTAGCTAGAGAAGAGTTTCCGAATCTGCAGGTAGAAGAAAGAAGTGCGGCATCCATTGCTCGTCGTTTGCAGGATCCATTAGCAGAATTAGTGAAAATCGATCCGAAATCTGTTGGCGTTGGTCAATACCAGCACGATGTTTCCCAGAAACGATTATCAGAATCATTACACTTTGTGGTCGAAACGGCAGTTAACCAGGTCGGTGTGAATGTTAATACTGCCTCTCCATCACTTTTACAATATGTAGCTGGACTGAACAAAACAGCCGCAAATAATATTGTTAAAAAGCGAGAAGAGGAAGGGAAATTTACGAGTAGGGCTCAATTAAAGAAAGTTCCGCGTCTTGGGGCGAAAACCTATGAGCAGGCGATTGGCTTCTTGCGTGTATTGGATGGAAAACAGCCGCTTGATCGGACAGGGATTCATCCGGAAAATTATGATGAAGTAAAGAAACTATTAGCGAGTCTTGGATTTACAACCGATGACCTTGGTTCGGAAGAGCTGAAAACAGCCCTAAATGGTCTCGATTTAACATCTGTTTCAGAGGAACTTGCTATTGGTCAGTTGACCCTAAAAGACATTATTGATGCTTTGGTAAGACCGGAACGTGACCCACGTGATGAATTACCTCGCCCTCTATTGAAAAAAGATGTTTTAAAACTTGAGGACCTTAGCGCTGGAATGGAATTGCAAGGTACAGTTCGGAATGTGGTTGATTTCGGTGCGTTTGTCGATATCGGTGTGAAGCAGGATGGGCTTGTTCATATTTCTAAACTTAGCAATCGTTTTGTAAAGCATCCTTTGGACATTGTATCAGTAGGGGATGTTGTCACCGTATGGGTAGATTCGGTTGATATGAAAAAAGGCCGGGTTGCGTTAACGATGCTGGCGCCATCGAAATAGTAGTGGGTACCAGGTTTATTGCTGACCAAAGAGGATTATCATGGCTGATAGAAGACCATCTCGCCTAGCGATTTGGTCTTTGATTTTAGTAGCGGTGAAAATACTTTCTTTATTTTCCAAACGCAGTTAAAACAACATTTAGTTTTAACAGAGCAAAAAACAAAAAAGCGCAAAACCAAAGGCTGCTCTGCACTTTAAATTTTTCTCCATATCTTAAGAGAAGTGTTTTTTTCTGTAAAAGAACCAGCACTGGTTTAGCATCTTGATCTGATAGCGATCCTTCTCATAGAAAGCTCTTTTCATTTGGTTTTGCAACCAAGTTGGCATAATAAAACCTCCCGAAAAGTACTAAAGGTATATACAATATATGCTATAATAGGTTGTCATGTTCGCATAGAAAGAGAGGGACCCAAAATGGAACAACAACAACTTCAATTACTGGTTGAAAAGATATCTGTTGAGTCATTTGGGAAGCTGTTTTTGCATCAGGCATTCTTCAATCCAAGACTAAGATCAACGGGCGGCAGATACCTTCTTAGCACACATAATATTGAAATCAATAGAAAGTACTACGACCAGCTTGGCGAAAAAGAACTGGTAGGGATTATTAAACATGAACTTTGTCATTATCACCTTCACCTGGAAGGGAAGGGGTATCAGCATAAGGACCAAGACTTTAAGCAATTATTAAAAATGGTTGGTGCACCGCGATTTTGTGCACAACTTCCAGATATGAAAGTAACACGAAAATCTAATAAGATCCTTCTGTATCAATGTACGAAATGTCAGCAATTATACAGACGGAAAAGAAGCATTGATACTAGTAGATATGTATGTGGAAAATGCAGAGGGAAATTAACGAAAATAAAAGAAATAACTTTAGGATAAGGGAAGAATTTGAAAAAAATTCTTCAAAAACTATGTTGACTTTCTATTGCATCGTCATTATAATGTAAAGAGTCGATAAGGTAATCGCCTTATTGAAAGAGATTATTCCGCAGTAGCTCAGTGGTAGAGCTATCGGCTGTTAACCGATCGGTCGTAGGTTCGAGTCCTACCTGCGGAGCCATATGGGGAAGTACTCAAGAGGCTGAAGAGGCGCCCCTGCTAAGGGTGTAGGTCGGGTGACCGGCGCGAGGGTTCAAATCCCTCCTTCTCCGCCATAGGAATTTTAGGCCCCTTGGTCAAGCGGTTAAGACACCTCCCTTTCACGGAGGTAACACGGGTTCGAGTCCCGTAGGGGTCATTTGGGATGGGGAGTGACCATGATTCATTTCCTGTTTCTTATTCTTAATGAAATGATTATTGGGCTATAGCCAAGCGGTAAGGCATCGCACTTTGACTGCGACATGCGTTGGTTCAAATCCAGCTAGCCCAGCCATCTTTTTTTAAAAAAATCAATAAATATCCATGCGGGTGTGGCGGAATTGGCAGACGCACCAGACTTAGGATCTGGCGCCGCAAGGCGTGGGGGTTCGACTCCCTTCACCCGCACCAAATGTTTTGCTTGAATTTGATTAATTGATGTGATAAGATTAATTTTGTCGCTAATTATCATGCGGCCGTGGCGGAATGGCAGACGCGCTAGGTTGAGGGCCTAGTGGGGGCAACCCCGTGGAGGTTCAAGTCCTCTCGGCCGCACCAAACAAATTCTTGACAGACAATACCGAGTGTGTTATACTTTAAAAGTTGACTTTTAATTAATGCGCCCGTAGCTCAATTGGATAGAGCGTCTGACTACGGATCAGAAGGTTGTGGATTCGACTTCTTCCGGGCGCGCCATATAGACGGGAAGTAGCTCAGCTTGGTAGAGCACTTGGTTTGGGACCAAGGGGTCGCAGGTTCGAATCCTGTCTTCCCGACCATTTAAATTCATATGCGGGTGTAGTTTACTGGTAAAACCTCAGCCTTCCAAGCTGATGTAGTGGGTTCGATTCCCATCACCCGCTCCAAAATTACTATTAATTGTTCTTTGAAAACTAAACAAACAAATCGTGCAAACAAACAAAAACTTTTAGTTTCAGAAATGAAACTAAGCCAACGTAACAAATGAGCTAATCAACTTTCTTGGAGAGTTTGATCCTGGCTCAGGACGAACGCTGGCGGCGTGCCTAATACATGCAAGTCGAGCGAGACTCTTCGGAGTCTAGCG